>JASFUR010000247.1:0-5572 GCA_050050215.1 Gemmatimonadota bacterium | reverse complement strand
CCTCATGAGCCAACGAGCCAGAATCGGGGCGACCGCGGACATGCCCGACTGGGTCCTGGACGTGGGCGTGGACGTCACCCGCGGGGCGGCTCACGTGCAGTGGGTGCTCTACAGGGGGGAGGACCGGGCCGTGTACGGCGCGGACAGCTTCGACGAGCCTCTCACGGGATCCGCCATCGCGGTCGTCGACCTGACACGCGCGATCGCGGCCGAGGTTGCCACCGCCGTGGGAGAGCTCGTTCACTAATCGGGCTGCCGCACCCGACACGTTGTTGTCCCCCGTGCCCATCGGCCATATGCATTCCCGCCGACACCCGTCTCCTCGCCGAGGGCTCATGCGCCAACGACTTCGACGCCCGCTACTCGCGCTCACCGCGCTGGCGCTGGCCGCTTGTCATCACTGGGTGCCTCGGCTCGAGTCCCCGGCCGTGGCGCTCTCCGATCCGGAGCTGACGCACGTCCGCCTGACCCGGACCAACCGACAGCAGGTCGAGCTGCGGATCGCCGAGATTCGGAACGACTCCATCTACGGAACGCTCGGGGGCTCGGGCCCGCTTTCCTGCGTCGAGGCCGGCCCCGGCTGCAACGCCCGGCTCGCCCTGGCCGAGGTCGGCTTCGTGGAGCAGCGCTCGTTCAGCGCCATCCGGACCGTGGCGGTCGTCCTCATCCCGGTAGGCGCAATCGTCGTGGCGTCGATTACGCAGGGGAGCTGTCACAACGGGCCGGTGGATAGCTGCTGAACAACCGGAACGATTCACGCATGGCCGGATCCTCCGCCAATCGGCACGGTCGCCAGAGAGCGCAGGATGCTTTCGCCGCACAGCTGGCGCGGACACGGATCGCCGCGCGTGGCCTTTATGTCGGGATCATTCTGCTCGCCACCCTGAGCTCCCTCCGACCTGACCTGGACGGAGGCGCTATCGCGGAGCGCCTGGGAAGGATGCTCCGGCCGTCGGTATCCGGGCGGGACCTCATCGACGGCGCCCGAAACGTGGCTCTTTTCGCCGGTTGGGGCCTCCTGTGGATGATCACTGCAGGCCCCGGACGCTCTTGGAGGGCTCTTCGCCATGCAGTGCTGACGGGGGCCGCGCTGAGCCTGGCGGTCGAGGGACTCCAGCTCCTCTCGGATACGCGCATCTCCAGCGTGCTGGACCTCATCACGAACACGGGTGGAGCGTTCGCCGGGGCGCTCGCGGCCGTCTTCATCGTGATGAGCCTGGCGAAGGCGACCGGCGCTCGATCGTTCGTGGGTATCCCCGCCTCGGTGTTCGCCGTGTCGTACGGTGTCGCGGTGTCAGCCGAGTCGTTCGTCCCCCTGTTCCGGCAGGAGTCGCAGGTTCATGTGTCCGGGGGAGTGCTGGAGCGACTCGCGATGGCACTGGAAGCCCTCCGGTGGGGCACCGTCTTCGAACCTCCGCTCGGCGACTTCCTGCTCTTCCTTCCCGCCGGAGCCTTCGCCGTAGCCTGGCTGTATGAGATGGGGCGCGACTACGGAGCCGCCGCCTGGATCGTCGCTTGTGGCGCCGCCCTCATCCTGCCGGCGGCGGAGGTGGCACACGGAGCGATCGGGATCGAGATCCACGCTGGGGCAGCCCTGACCCATGTGATCGCGGTCGCCATCGGAGCGTGGCTGGGGGCGAAATCACTGCCTCGGTTCACCCGCGCCGCGCGGGGTGCTGACCGGCCGCGGATACTGACCCTCGCGTACGCGACCCTGCTGCTCCTGTGGGCCGCCCGTCCGTACCGGACCGAGCCCGCCTTCGGCGCCATGGTCGCCAAGCTCCGTTCCGAGTGGTGGATCCCGCTCCGCTCGCTGGGCGCCCGGATGGACCTGTTCAGCGTCGTCGACGTATGCGGTCCCTTCCTCCTGTATATGCCGCTCGGCGCACTCCTGGCTGTCTGGCCCCTCCGGCGCCGCGGGTTGCTATCGGGAATGGCACCAGCGATCTACCTCGCATGTGCGACCGAGCTCGGCCAGATCCTGATCGCCACGCGGACTCTGGATATCACCGATCTCCTGATCCAAGCGACGGGAGCTGCGATCGGCTGGCTCGCCGTTCGGCGAGCTGGATTCCGTCCCTACGGTGTACAACTCGCGCCCAGCCGACTCCAGCAACCCAACCCCTGACCCCACGTCTGCAAGTCGTGCGGCGCCCCTCGTCTGCCGGCCTGTAGATCCCTGTCGAAGCGGGAGACCAACAGGGGCCCGCCGGCTTCGACCCCTCAGGACTCCTGTGTCAGCACGCCCCGGGCATCGACGTGAGAGTGGGTTGCGGGTCCCCCGAAGGGCACCACCTCGGCCGGAGGTTGATGCCACTCTGCTGACAGCGTCCGTCCCTCGGAGACGTACCACTGCACCATCGCATCGATCCCGTCTTCGAGAGAGACTGTGGGTCGGAATCCCACGCTCCGGATCTTGTCGGCCTCGAACTTCGTCTGCATCGCGAAGAGCTTCTGGAGGCGAGCGCTCGATATCGGGATGTTCTTCCCTGTCAGCGCAATGGCGATATCGAAGGGAAGCGCACCGAGGCGGGCCAACCACATGGGCACGTGCCACCGCGGCGGAGTCCGTCCCAGCGATCTGTAGATCGACTCGGAGATCCCCCGACTCGTAAGATCGGGCTTCTCCACGTAGTTGAAGACGTCGAACTCCGGAAGGTCGTGCTTCTCCCAGAGAAAGAGCGTGGCCTCGACCAGATTCTCGACGTAGGAGAGGCTCTTGATGTTCGACGAGTCACCTACCAGCACGAAGCGGCCGCTGTAGATCTGGCGAATCAGGGAGTACATGTTGGCGAAGTTGCGCGGCCCGAACGTGACGGTGGGTCGCACCACGACGCACCGACGCCCGCCGCCCGTCTCGGTCCATCTTTGGAAGACCACCTCACCTTCGAGCTTCGAAGCCCCATAGGGCGTATCGGGACTGGGCTGCGTGGACTCCTCCAACGGCGCCGATGCCGTGCCGAAGACGGCGACGGAGGAGTAGAAACAAGCCCGGGTGATCCCGACCTCGTCCATCGCACGGCACAGCACCTCCGCCCCTCCACGATTCACGTCGAAATACGTGTCGTACGCGATTCCGAAGTCGTGATGGGCGGCTGCCAGATGCATGAGCCCGTCGCATCCGTCGAGGGCCGCGCGGACCGACTCCAGGTCCCGGACGTCCCCCCGCACGAAGCGACCGTCGAGGTCCCAATCCGGTTCGATGAGATCCAGGACCGACACCGTATGGCCGCTCGCGAGAAGCTGGTCGCACAGGTAGCGACCGATGAAGCCGGATCCTCCGGTGACGCAGATCTTCAACTCGGTGCCTCACGGCTGTCGGAAAGGGGGGTGACGCGCGGGGATGACTCCAGTCTTGCCCCGGTCGAATGACTCCGGCAACCCTCGCGTGTCCGCCCTACTCGTACGCCTCCACCGGCGGACACGCACACACAAGGTTCCGGTCCCCGTAGGCGTTGTCGACGCGCCGGACCGGAGGCCAGAATTTCGCCTCACGGGTCCAGTCGGCCGGATAGGCCGCCTCGCTGCGCGAGTACGGGTGGGTCCACTCGTCGGCGGTGACCATCGCGGCCGTGTGGGGCGCGTTCTTGAGCACGTTGTCGTCCTCGTCGCCCTCGCCCGAGGTGACCCGGTCGATCTCGGCCTTGATCGAGATCATCGCGTCGCAGAACCGGTCGAGCTCCTTCTTCGACTCCGACTCGGTGGGCTCGATCATCAGCGTCCCGATGACGGGGAACGACACGGTCGGCGCGTGGAAGCCGTAGTCGATGAGGCGCTTGGCCACGTCCTCCTCGGTGATTCCACTCGCCTTCTTGAGCGGCCGGAGGTCGACGATGAACTCGTGGGCCACGAGACCCTTCTCGCCACGGTAGAGCACGTCGTAGTGGTCCTCGAGCCGCTTCGCCATGTAGTTGGCGTTCAGGATGGCGACCTCGGAGGCGCGTCGCGCCCCACGACGCCCGAGCAGCGCGATGTACGCCCAGGAGATCGGCAGGATGCTCGCGCTTCCCCAGGCAGCGCCCGACACCGGGCCGATCGCTTCCGCGCCGCCCACTTCGTGAACGGGGTGGCCCGGCAGGTAGGGCGCCAGCTTGTCGTTGACGCAGATCGGGCCCATGCCCGGCCCACCTCCGCCGTGCGGGATCGCGAACGTCTTGTGCAGGTTGATGTGACAGACGTCCGCGCCGTAGTCGCCGGGGCGCGCCAGGCCGACCTGCGCGTTGAGGTTCGCGCCGTCGAGGTAGACCAGCCCGCCGTGCTCGTGCACGATCTCGCACGCCTCGCCGATGTCGGCCTCGAAGACCCCGTGCGTCGACGGGTACGTCACCATGATCCCTCCGAGAACGTCGGAGTGCTCCTCGGCCTTGGCGCGCAGGTCTTCCAGGTCGATCGTGCCGTCGTCGTCACTCTTCACGACCACGACCCTCATGCCTGCCATCACGGCGCTCGCCGGGTTGGTCCCGTGCGCCGACGCGGGGATGAGACAGACCCTCCGGTGCGGCTGTCCGCGGTGTGCATGGTAGGCCCGGATCACCAGGAGCCCGGTGTACTCACCCTGCGCTCCCGAGTTGGGCTGCAGCGACGTCGCGGCGAACCCCGAGATCTCCGCGAGCCAGGACTCCAGATCCTCGAAGATCTCCTGGTATCCACGGGCCTGGTCGATCGGCGCGCACGGATGGAGCCTGGAGAGCTCCGGCCAGGTCACACCGGCCATCTCGGTGGTCGCATTGAGCTTCATCGTGCACGAGCCCAGCGGGATCATGCTCGTGTTCAGCGACAGGTCCCGGGACTCGAGCCTGTGCAGGTAGCGCAGCATCTCGGTCTCGGAGTGGTACGAGTTGAAAACCGGATGCTCCATGTACGGCGTGCCTCGCTTCGCCCACTCCGGCAGCTCCGGCGCCCCACCCCGCTCCGCGAGCGAGCGAGCGCTGAAATCCGGCGCCGTGCCGTCGTTGAAGGTCAGGAAGAGGTCGTCGACGTCCTCAGGCTTCGTGACCTCGTCGAGGGCGATGCCGATGGTGCCGTCGCGGAAGTCGCGCAGGTTGATGCCGCTCGCCAGCGCCCGCGAGAGGACGTCACCCGCGTCGCCGTCCGGTCGGACCCGCACCGTGTCGAAGAAGGTGTCGGTCAGCAGCTCGTGGCCCAGCAACCCGAGTCCGGCCGTGAGCGCGGCGGCGAGGTCGCGGATCCGTGTCGCGATCCTCCGGATTCCGTCGGGGCCGTGATAGACCGCGTACGCGCCGGCCATAATCGCGAGCAACACCTGGGCCGTGCAGATGTTGGACGTCGCCCGCTCGCGCCGGATGTGCTGCTCGCGCGTCTGCAGCGCCATGCGAAGCGCCGGGTTGCCGTCGGCGTCCACCGAGACGCCGATGATGCGGCCCGGGAGCTTCCGCTTGAACGTCTCCTTCGCCGCCATGAACGCGGCGTGCGGCCCGCCGAACCCCATCGGCACGCCGAAGCGCTGCGAGTTGCCCACGGCCACATCGGCTCCCCACTCGCCCGGCGGCGTGAGGAGCGCGAGGGCCATCAGGTCCGTGGCGGCGATCACCATCGCCCCCGCCGCACTCGC
>JASFUR010000246.1:0-5582 GCA_050050215.1 Gemmatimonadota bacterium | reverse complement strand
TGGCCGCTGTTGCTCGGCACCGGGACGTGCACGGCGACGTGGGCGACCATCATGCCGACGGCCGAGACCAGCTTGGGCAGGCCGTCCAGAGGCATGAAGATCCCGCGCACGATCGTGTCGATGACGTGACCGTCGGCCAGCACGACGGTGATGGCCCCGGCGAAGCCGATGAGCAGGGCCGCGTAAGCCATCTCCCGAAAGCCCCGGACGTACGCGTCCGCAGTCCCCGTCAGCCCCAGTCCGCCGACGAGTCCCACGGACACGCCCATCACGAAGAAGGATGCCGAGAGGTGCTCGAAGTACCACCCCTGCCGGAGTAGCCCCCACACGGAGACCGCGAAGGCAGCTGCGATCAGCCCCAGGATGATCATGTCGCGGGTCTCGAGTGATGCCTCGGGTGGCCCCCCGGGCTCGTCCTCCACCACGGTGCGGGTGCGGTGAGCGTGGCGCATGGTCGCGCCGATCCACAGCACCATCGCCAGGACGAGCACGACGGTCCGGAATGCCGCGCCCGAGCCGGGCTGGACCTCCGCGACGCCCTGGGCCACCAGCACGCCGAACGGGTTGATGGGGCTGAACGCCGACCCCACCGCGGCCGAGCCGGTGCTCATGGCGACCGCGACGAGCGGGGTGAACCCGAGCCGGACGGTCAGCAGGAGGAGCACCGGGATCAGGGCGACGATCTCCTCGGACGTGTTCATCGTCACGCCGCCGAGACCGAAGGCGATCGAGACCAGGGGGACGACCAGAAGCCCGCGACCGCGGGAGGCGGTCACCAGCGCGCCCGTGGCACGCCGCAGCGCGCCGGTTTCGTCCACGACGGTGAAGGCCCCGCCGACCAGAAAGACGAGGAAGATGACGTCGGCTCGCTCGGCCATACCCACCGGGAGCGCAATCATGGCGTCGAACGGCCCGACCCGGTTGCTCTCGACCTCGTGGTAGGTGCCGGCGACCACGACGCTGCGGCCCGTGGCCTCGTCGACGCGTCGGTCGAACTCGCCCGCGGGGAGGACCCAGCTGGCCGCGGCCGCCAGCAGGACGCATCCGGTGAGGAGGACCAGCGGATGCGGGATGCTCAGTCGCGCGGGGGCCGTCACCTGGCTCCGTGCTCGTCGAGCGGGAGCGCTCGGTCGAGGGCCCTCAGTGCCATCAGGATCGTCTGAACGGAGGTCGTGAGCTCGTCGGGGTCGACCTTCTCGAACTCGTCCGACGCACGGTGGTAGTCGGGGTGATCCTCCACCCCGAAGTAGACGAACGGGATGCCCACCCGATGGAACGGGCCGTGGTCTGACGAGTCGGTCCAGTCCTGGCCTTCCGGCGCACCGGGACGGTCGTGGCCGAGACGCAGGTCTAGTGGAGCTCGGTCGGCGACCTCCTCCAGGATCGGTTTGAGCGCCGGCGTATGGTACGAGCCTCCCGCCCAGAGCACTCCGTAGGTCCTGGACACCATGTCGAGGTTGACGTCCAACGCGATGCGCGCGAGCGGGACCGGTGGGTCCGTGACGAATGCCCTGGAGCCCTGGAGCCCCTCCTCCTCGGCATCGAAGAAGGCGAGGAGAGCCGTATGCTCGAGCGGCTCCTCCTTCAGCTGCCGGCCGATCTCGAGGACGGCCGCGACGCCCGAAGCGTTGTCGTCGGCGCCGTTGAATACCTCGCCGTCGCGGATCCCGAGATGATCGTAGTGTGCCGAGATGACGATGACGTCCTCCTCCGGGCCCTGCCGACCCGGGACGCGGGCCAGGACGTCGACGCCCGGATGGCCCGACCACGTGAACGGCCACAGATAGGAGGGACCGAGGGGGGCGAGTCCCGTCTCGGCCAGCGTCCGCGCGATGAACGTTCGGGCGCGCTTCGCACCGGGCGTCCCGGTCTCCCGACCGGCCATGGAATCCGCGGCCAGCACTGACAGCTCGCGGAGCATCCGCTCGGTGTCGACCGCGGGGATGGACTGCGCGTATGCGGGGGCATGGCCGGCCGCGGCGACGACGCTCACGACGAGCCCGACGCCGAGCAGTTGGGGCGTTCGCATGGGCACAGGTTGTCCTCCTGCGCGTAGGAACGCCAGTAGCCGCGCGGCCACGCGACGATTGACAGCAGTGGTTTCGCACTCAACACTGAGGATACCCCCCGCCCAGCCCAACCATGGGAAGCCCGCATCATGTCCGAGTCAGCGGACCGGGGGATATCGCCGACGGCGCTTTACGCGCTGTTCGGATTCGCCTTCGGCGCCGTATTCGCACTGGTGTCGACGCTTCTCGACATGGGTCTGAGCGGCGCTCCCTTTTCGCTCGCCGGTTTCTTCCACGCCCAGGCGACCCAGCCGCTGCTGTGGATCATCGACGCGGCTCCGTTCGTGCTCGGCCTCTTCGGGTTGCGGATCGGGCAGACGCAGCTCGAGGTCCAGGCTCTGCAGGAGCGCGCTCAGGAGCGCCGTCTGGCCTCGGAGATCGAGCGCTTCTTCACCCTGTCACCGCTCCCGATGGCGATCCTGCGCTCCGAAGACGGCCAGGTCCGTCGCGTGAACCCGGGCTTTACGCGGGTCCTGGGCTACACGCTGGACGACCTCGACGGCCGAGCCCTCCGAGATCTCACGGTGCGGCCAGATCACTCCTTCGCCCCTCCATCCGAGCGCCCCGACACCGTGGACGGGAGTCTCGCGGATTACGAGGCGTACGTGGAGTGTGCATCCGGAGAGCGCAAGCTGATCCGATGGACGTTGACGGAAGCGCCCGAGGAGGGCAGCTCGTACGTCATCGGCCGCGACGTCACCGAGGAACGTCAGGCTCACGAGCTCTTGGTCGAGGCGAAGGAAGCGGCGGAGTCGGCGAGCCGGCTCAAGAGCGACTTCCTCGCGAACATCAGCCACGAGATTCGGACACCGATGAACGGCATCATCGGAATGACCGGCCTGGCGCTCGAAACCGATCTCACGGCGGAGCAGCGGGAATTCCTGGAGGCGGTGGACGAGTCTGCCAGGTCTCTACTCGACATTCTCATCGACCTGCTCGACCTGTCGAAGATCCGGTCAGGGACGCTCACGCTCCGGTCGGCGCCGTTTCATCTTCGGAAGTGCCTCTCCGACTCGCTCAAGACGCTTGGGGCCAGGGCCGCCAGGAAGGATGTGGAGCTGGTCTACGATGAGGCGGCCGATGTACCCGAGCGCCTGATCGGAGACGGGGGCCGCCTGCGTCAGGTCCTCGTGAATCTCCTCGACAACGCCATCAAGTTCACCGACGAAGGTGAGGTCTTGCTGCGCGTCGCGGTCGACGATCGCGACGAGGACGCGGTCACGCTTCGGTTTTCGGTGCACGACACCGGAATGGGAATCGACGACGACCTTCGGGACTCGATCTTCACCGCCTTCTCCCAGGCGGATACGTCGGCCACTCGCCAGTTCGGTGGCACGGGGGTCGGGCTCGCCATCTCGTCGGAGCTCGTAGGCATGATGCGAGGGGAGCTGTTGGTGGAGAGCCGGGAGGGCGAGGGTAGCACGTTCAGCTTCTCCGCGGACCTGGAGGTTGCGGCGTCCGAAGACGGAAGTGCGCCGGCGGTGAAACCGCTCTCCGGGAGCACGGTGCTGATCGTCGACGACTGCGCTACGGTGAGGCGCGTCCAATCCGAGTACGTGCGGCGACTCGGCGGCCAACCCGTGGCGGTCTCATCGGCGCTGGAGGCGCTCGGAGAGGTCCGGCGGGCCTACGCGGTCCGCGAGCCGTTCGATCTCGTCGTCATCGATGCCGGTTTGGAGGCTATCGACAGGACTGATCTGATGGGAAGCCTTCGGGCGGACGGCGAGATCGAGGCTCCGGAAGTGGTCCTGACCGATGCCAGCGTTCGCTCGCGAACACGGGATGCGTCCGCGAGGGTGATCGCCAAGCCCGTGCTCCCATCGGAGCTCGTGGTCGAGCACCCGGTTCGCCAGCCGTCGCGGCCGGAGGCGGAGGCCGCGTCGGCGCCCGCGGCTCCGCGGAAGCGTCGACCCTGGTCGCTGAGGCTCCTCTTGGTCGAGGACAACAAAGTCAACCAGATGCTCGCCGTGTCGCTGCTTCGCAAGCGCGGGTACGACGTCGTGGTCGCCGACAACGGCCTCGAAGCCGTGGAGCACTTCGAAAACGGCGATTTCGACCTCATTCTGATGGACCTCCAGATGCCGAGGATGGACGGCTTCGAGGCCACTGCGGCGATCCGCGCGATGGAAGCCGAGACCGGCGAGAGGATCCCCATCATCGCGGTCACGGCCCATGCGATGGAGGGTGATCGACAGCTCTGTCTCGACGCCGGGATGGACGACTACGTGAGCAAGCCGATCGATCCGGTAGAGCTCGAGGCCGCGATCATGCGCTGGACCGGCGACCTACCTGTCTTCGAGCCGGCGCGCGCGCTCGATCTCGCCGAGGGCGACGAGAGCGTCCTGGAAGGAATCGTGAAGATGTTCCTCGACCAGACGCCCGGGCGCATGGAAGCGATCCAAAGGGCCCTCGACGCACGGGATGCATCGAGCCTGGAGCGATCGGCGCACACGCTCGAAGGGTCCGCGGCCCGGCTCGCGCTGCCGCGGCTTCGCGAGATCGCCCATCGCATCGCGGTTCTGAGCAGCCGTGGCGAATTGGAACGGGCCGCCGCTCTGATGGTCGAGCTGGAGGATGCGGTCGGCTCCGGCACGTCCGCCGTCCGTGGAACCGTGGACGAAGGGGTCGCCTAGCAGCCGGGGTGCGCGACCGGATCAGTGATGGATCGCCAAGGGCGGAGGGGTTCGCCCGATTCGGAGGTAGAAGAAGACGCGATTCGAGCAGAGCACACCCTCGCCGGCCACGCGGGCTCCGGACTCCAGCGCTCGAGCGGACACGTCGTGGCGGCTCGTCATCAGAGCGTCCCCGGCAGCTCCGTCCGGCCCGGCGATGCCCAGCTCGACGGGGCCGAGCGCCAGGAGGGGCGACGCCGCGGGTCCGACGTCAGCCGAGTACACCTGGGCCAGCCCCACAGGGACGGGGCGACACGAGACCTTGCCAGGCCCGGCCGCGTCGAAGAGGGCGAGGCTCGGGGTGAAGGGTCGGGGGCCGGTCCCATAGAGCCAGTCGTGCGTCGGCGCCACCTGATACACCGTCTCCGACGTGGACGGGGGCCGGCGCTCGGGGATGGAGGAGCCCTCCCCACGATCGGACGCCCCGTAGTCGCCGCTCGGCTGGGGCGCAGCCGAACGGGGTCCGGAGGCTTCGTCCTCACCGACCAGCGCGCGCACTCCCTCCTCCACCACGGTCGCGCACGCCGAGGCGACGCATGTGAGCACGAGGCAGAGCAGCCACGTGCGAGCGTGTCGGACAGCCGTACATCGCATGATTCGCAACCTACGCGTGCGCCGCGCTTCCCGCACATGAGTCGTTCCCCGGGGGTCCGTCCCCCGAATCCCGCCATGGCGCGCGCGTGGCGCCGAGCGCAGCTTGGCGACCGGGAGGTCCAGACATGACCCGTCGTCCGATTTTCTGGCTGTTGTTCACCGCGCTCGGCCTCGCCGGCGTGGTCGCGGCCGTGACGTTGTTCTCGACGGCGTTGCCGAGCATCTCGGTGGACATCGATATGGACCG
>JASFUR010000245.1:0-5591 GCA_050050215.1 Gemmatimonadota bacterium | reverse complement strand
ATCGACCTGCACACGGGCCAGCACGCCTGGATGGTGCCGAACGGCGACACGCCGGACTACGTGGCGGAGCGGCTCGACATCGACCCCTCGCTCATTCCACAGACGGGCAAGCCGGCCCGGGCCAACCTGCTCGTCACGAAGACGCTGCTGTTCTCCGGTGAGGGCGTGGATCCGATCTTCCGGGCGCTCGACAAGGCAACCGGTGAGACGATCGCCGAGATCGAGATCCCGGGCCCCACTTCGGGCAACCCGATGACCTACGAGTACGAGGGTGAGCAGTACATCGCCGTGGCGATCAGCCCGCGCGGTGCACCCGCCGAGATCATCGCCCTGAAGCTCCAATAGCGATCGGTCTCGGACGGCAGTCGAGCCGTCGGGGGGTGGGGGCTTCGGGCTCTCATCCCTCGGCGGCTCTTCGGTTTCCGGGTGGAACCGCCAAGACAAGGCTATGGCATCATCGGTCGACGTGTCCGAATATTGCGGAGCCCCCCCAAAGCGCACTCGGAGTAGATATGCCAGGTAGGGAGAACGCGCAGGGCAGAGAGCACGCAATCGGCCACCCCGCTGTCACGGATTCGCAGACAGGGCTCGCGAACCGCCTCCATTTCGAGCTCGTGTACTCGTACATCTTCGCGGCCGGGAACCGTGGCGTGACGTTCACCGTCATGCTGATCTCCCTGGGCGAGGGGGTCGGCGAGCCGGAGCTGCGGACGTCGGGAGAGAAGATCGAGAGGACCACGAGGGACTCCGATCTGGTCGCGCACCTGGGGGGCGGCCGCTACGTCGTCCTGCTGCTCGGCACCAACCTCCAAGGCGCGCGCGTGGCCGCGGACCGGGTGGAGGTCACCCTCGGGGACGGGGGCGACGGTGCCGTGTGCATCGGGCTCGCCGCGTACTCCCCGGAGATGCGCGAGTCCTCGGAGCTGCTGGAAGCCGCCGACAAGGCCCTGCTCACCGCAGAAGCCGCAGGCGGCGGCATCGAGTTCGGCTGAACTCGCGACCGCGGAGAGGCTAAGCTCCCGCGGTCAGCAGGTCAGCCATCCACCAACCGGATCTGGTCCGAGCGGTTGGGCACGATGCACAGAAACTCGAACGGCTCTGCGCCCTCGTCGGCATCGTAGGAGTGCGGGACCCCACCGGGGATGAACACCACGTCGCCCGCCTTCACGTGGTGCTCCTGGTCGCCGATCCTGATCCGGGCGCTCCCCCGCAGCACGTACTGCTCGTGCTCCACCTCGTTGGTGTGCATCGGCATGCCGCCGCCGGGCTCCATGATGAAGCGCCGCATGGCGAAGTTGGGCCCCTCGTCCGGCCCGATGAGCACCTGCCTCCGGGTGGCCGTGCCGGCGCTCACGTCCTCGGTGGGCACGCTGTCGGCTTCGCGCACACTCATGTTCCTGGGCCTCCGTTTCTTGATCGAGTCGACCCGGAAAGATGGCGCACGTCGTGGGCGGCGCGACACCCCTCCCGCTCCATCGGGAGCGCCACGGGGGGGACACGCCCAGAAGAAAAGAGGCCCGGCGAGGCTTGCGCCCCACCGGGCCCGAGACGAAGCGCACGTGACCCTCCCGCCAACGAACGCTTCACCTTTACTGGCGGGCCCGCCGGAAGTCCCTGCCCTGAACTCCCGACGGAGCCCCCTGGGCCGGCTTCCCGAAACAGGGGGAGTGCTGGACCCTGCCCCGTTCTTGCGCGACCCTCTCAATTGCTAGGCAACCTAGTGATCCGGGCGACGCGGAACCGTCGGGCATGTTCCGGGAGCCCGTGTGGGGAAATCTCCTACACGGGTACGCTCAGCGCTGCTCGGATGCAGGCCCGCAAGACACCCCGAGAGGGGCCCGGCGCGGGCTCAGGGACGGCGCCGGACGGAGATCCGAAGCGGCGGCGCAACCGTGTATTGGAAGTGGAGCCGGTTCTCGCCCTGGACGATCACGTTCGAAGTCTTCTGCTTCGTCTTGGGCCAATCGTGCCCCTGCTCGTTCTCCACGACCAGGATCTCGTTGTCCTCGAGCCCCGCGCTGAGCTCCTCGACGCGAGCCTCGAGCTTCTCCAGTAGCGCGGTCTCCGTCTCGTCCTGCACGTCACCGGCCGCCTCCGCGACGATCTCGTGCTCGGCGACGGTCTCGAACGATTCCGCGAAACCCTCCACCGGAATCGACTCCTCGCGGTTGCGCCGAAACGCGATCTCGTTCAGGGCGAGGGAGTCGAAGTTGAGGTCGACGCTCTGGTACGCGGTGCCGTAGCGGCGGAAGATCATTGCTGCCCTCGAAGGTTGCGCTGTCGATGCCGAGGAGGCGTGCCTACGACCCCGGGTTGAGGAGCGCCTCCAGCTCCTCGGGTGACAGATCGGTCGCGGAGCGCGAGCCCATTCCCGTTGGGGAGCGCGACTTGCGGCCACGCGCCGAAGCGGCCCGGCTCTCCGTCTGCGGAGTGCCGGCGTAATCGTAGTCGGGCAGATGGATCCGGGGTACCTGGCGTCCCAGCCGGTGCTCCAGGCTCTTGAGCGCGCCGAGGTCGGAGGCGGTCACGAACGTGACTGCGGTCCCCTTGGCTCCGGCGCGACCCGTCCGCCCGATCCGGTGCACATAGTCCTCGGGGTCCAGCGGCACGTCGTAGTTGACGACGTGGCTGATCCCCTCGACGTCCAATCCGCGCTGTGCCAGATCGGTCGCGACGAGCACCCGCACCTTTCCCGTGGCGAACCGGTCCAGCGCCCTGGTCCGCTGCTTCATGTGCTTGTCCGAATGCAGCGCGTCCGTTGGGATGCCCTCTCTCTCGAGTCGGGCCTCCAGCACGTCCGCGGCGGCCTTCGTGCGGGTGAAGATCAGGACCTGCTCCCAGCCCGGCTGCTGGATGAGCTCGAGGAGGAGTTCAGGCTTCTTCTCCGGCTTCACGGAATAGAAGAGCTCCTCGATGCCCTCGGCGGTGGTGCCCGGCGGCGTGGCCTCGATCCACACCGCATCCCTGGTGATGCGCAACGCCAGGTCGTGCACCCCGTTCGGCATCGTCGCGCTGAAGAGCATCGTCTGCCGTTCTCTCGGCATGTCCCTGATGCACTGCTCGATCTGCGGACGGAAGCCCATGTCCAACATCCGGTCGGCCTCGTCGAGAACGAGATAGTTCGCCTTGCTGAGATCGACGCGCTTCGACTGGATGTGGTCGATGAAGCGGCCCGGGGTGGCGACGATGACCTCGTAGCCCGACTGCAGGGCCTCGATCTGGGGACCGTATCCCACACCTCCGAAGATCGCCTGAACCCTCACGCTGGTCCCCTTGGCCAGCAGCTCGGTGTCCTCGGCAACCTGCTGCGCGAGCTCGCGCGTGGGGCACAGTACCAGCACCTGCAGACCCCCACCGGCCGTGAGTCGCTCGAGCGCCGGGATCATGAAGGCCGCGGTCTTGCCGGTCCCCGTCTGGGCGATGCCGACCACGTCGGTGCCGGCCAGCCCCGAGGGGATCGCCTGGGCCTGGATTGGCGTAGGGGATACCCATCCCAGCGCTTCGATGGCAGCGAGGCGCTCGGTCGAGAGGTCGAGATCCTTGAAGCCGACTTGTTCCACGTAAACCCATCTTGCGAGTAGAGACGACACCAGGAGACTCCAGGCGCCGCGCGAACAAGGTAACCGGCTTCCTTGCCAAGGGTGTAGCCGACTGGACAACTTGGCCGCGTACCCGCGGGGAGCCGGTCCGAAGCCCCCCACACCCCCCCATCCCGAGCTGACCCTCCACGTCATGGCCGCCGAAGCACCGGGGTCGTCCCCCACCCGCGTACTGTTCGTCTGCCTGGGCAATATCTGCCGCTCTCCACTCGCAGAGGGTGTGTTCGCACAGCTCGTCGAAGAGGCGGGGCTGTCACCCAGGTTCGACGTCGATTCAGCCGGGACCGGCTCCTGGCACGTCGGTGAGCGCCCGGACGCACGCGCCGCCATGGTCGCGCGCGAGCATGGCATCGAGCTCGACAGCCGAGCCCGCCAGGTCACCGACCAGGATCTCGAGGAATTCGACTACGTCATCGCGATGGACCGGGACAACCTCCGGAGCCTCGAGCGAATGGCGAGCGCGTCGGGCGCGGAGGCGGACATCAGCCTCCTGCGTACGTACGATCCCGACCCGGACGGCGAAGAGGTTCCCGACCCGTATTACGGGGGCGTGAGCGGCTTCGAGAACGTCTACGACATCATCTCACGCTCATGTGAGGGGCTGCTCAACCGATTGAGGGCCCTGGCCATCCGTTGACCCTGCCCGACGAGGTCCGAACGGAGGTCCAGCGGACGCTCGGGGGCCTCGGGATGGGCGGTCGGATCGCCGCGGCGATTCCGGTGGGCGGCGGCTGCATCAACAACGGAGCTCGGATCGAGACCGACTCCGAACGGAGCCTCTTCCTGAAGTGGAACCGCGACGCGCCTCCCGGCATGTTCGCGGCCGAGGCGGAAGGCCTGCGCGCGCTCGCCGAGTCGTCCCCGCTACGCGTCCCGGAGCCGCTGGCAGTCGGGTCCGAGGGCGGGACCCCCTGGCTGCTGATGGAGTACGTCGCAAGCGGCGCCACCGGCAACGACGTCCTCACGCGCCTCGGCCGCGGCCTCGCCGAGATGCACTCCAGCCACGCCGAGGGGCCGTTCGGGTGGGAACTGGACAACTGGATCGGATCCCTGGGTCAGGTGAACGACCCGGATGCGAGCTGGGGGGTCTTCTGGCGCGACCGGCGTATCGCCCCGCAGCTCGCGCTCGCGAGGAGCCGCGGCCACGCGGGTGACACGACCTTCGACGACCTGCTGCCGGTGATCCCCGACGCGCTGGCCGACATCGAGAAACCCGACCTGCTGCACGGAGATCTGTGGGGAGGCAACTGGTTCGCCGGTGCCGGCGGCGAGCCGGTGCTCATCGACCCCGCCGTGTACCGGGGCCACGGCGAGGTGGACCTGGCCATGAGCGAGCTGTTCGGAGGGTTCGGGCCAGCGTTCTACCACGCCTACGACGAGATTCGCGCCATCACCCCCGGGTACGATGCGTACCGGAAGGCGCTGTACCAGCTCTACTACCTGCTGGTCCACGTGAACCTGTTCGGGTCCTCGTACGAGGCCGCCTCCTTGCGGGCGGCCCGACAGGTTCTCTCGGAGGTGGGCTAACCGACCGTCGGCGCGGCCCCGCCCGGGCGACCCGCCCGGCCCGCTAGGAAGCCGACCCCGCCGCGACTCCGGCCGCGATACGCGCGAGCGCGTCCTCGAGCACCTCGTCCGAGGACGCGTAGCTCATGCGGACCCATCGGTCGTCGCCGAACGCCGCCCCGGGCACCAAAGCGACCCCCTGCTCCTCGAGCAGCTTCGAGCACCAGGCCGTGGCGTCCTTCACCTGGTCGTCGAAGAAGCCGTCGACCCGGAAATAGAGGTAGAACGCACCGACCGGCTCCACGAAGTCGACGCCGGGCAGCAGCTCCCGGACTCGCGTCGTCACGAGGTCGCGGCGGCGCTTGAACGCGGCGTTCATCTCCGCGATGGCTGCGTCGGCCGCGGCGACGTCCGAGTACGCGGCCAGAGCGGCGGCCTGCGACGGCGTGCTCGGGTTCGACGTCATCTGGCTCTGGAGCGCCGAGA
>JASFUR010000244.1:0-5604 GCA_050050215.1 Gemmatimonadota bacterium | reverse complement strand
CCCCCCGGGAGACTCTGGATGCGACGTCGCACGGCTGCGACCTCGGATCCATCCGGACTGATCGCCCGCACCCACTCGTCCACCGCGGAGTCCATGTTCCCCTCGGAGGCGTAGTGATCGCCGATCGCCAACGCGAGCGCGTCCTCGCCGAGTCTGCGCCGCCCCGATTCCAGCACCTCGCGGGCGCGTTCGTGGCCGAACGCCTCCTGGTAGGCGCGCGCGACCTCGGCATACGGCGTCTCGTCCTCGGGGCTGCGAGCGATCCAGGCCTCGGACTCCTCGACGAGGGCGTCCAGGGAGTCGGCCTCGACCAGGAGCTGGAGCTTGAGGGACCGGATGCCCGAGTCCTCTCGTCGGTTCAGGTAGTCGTCCACGTAGGGAAGGAGCTTCGAGAGGTCCCCCTTCTGCCTGAGCACTCGCTCGTAGGCGTAGATCCCTCCCGTGGACACCGGATCCAGGTCCAGAAGGCGCCGCAGCGTCCGCTCGGCCCCGTCCAGGTTCCTGGACGACTCGAGCGCCGCCGCCTCACGGAGGAGACGGCTCTCCTCGTCCCCGAATCTGCCTTGGGCCGACAGAGGGGCGGCGGCGGAGAGAACGATCATGGCGGCGCCGAAGCCCAGGAGGGCACGCTTCCTCACCGTGTCCCCCCTGCGGGCGGGGGCGAGCCGCCACGGTTCAGACGGTCGAAGTACTCGAGCACCAGCTGTCGGAGCGCCGGACTCAGGCGCCGCAGCTGATCGCCGTCAGGAAGCTCGTACGTCATGGCCCCGAGCTGCAGCTCGGACAGCGGCACGACGTCGCCGCGCTCGAACGCGGTCGCGGCCTCCGACTCGCGCTCCTCCGTGGTCTCTTCCTGCTCGAGCGAGCGCCCTGCATCCAATAGACGGTGGAAGAGCTGCTCCTGGTCCCGAACGATCTCCGGTGTCAGACGTCCCTGGGCTAGCTGCCGGGCGAGCTCCTCCGCGTCGTCGGCGAACTCGTTCAGGTCCCCGAGCATCGCGTCCGATCCGGGGTCGTTGGCCATGCCTCCGAGCTGCTCGGCCACGGACTGCTGCTGCTGGGACAGGTTGCCGAGCTGCTGCTGCATGGCCTCCTGCCCGAGCCTCATCGGCATCAGCTCGCCGGTCTGCGACAGCAGCTCGCCCTGCCGCTGTGCGAGCTGGCCCATCTGCTTGACCATGTCCTGACCGCTCTGGCCCGATCCGCTCGGGTTGCCCTGCTGCGACGCGGTGGCCATCGCCATCATGGCCACCTGGTTGAGATTGCCTATCGCCTCCTCGGCCCTCTCGGAGCGTGCGGAAGCCGAGCTGCGCGAGTTCTCGAGGGTCTGGATCGTCGCTTCCATCGACTCCAGGGCCCGCCCAACCTGGGCGGACAACTGGGGCGTCCCGCCCGTGGCCTCGGTCCCCGCCTGCAGATTCTCGGCGACATTCTGGAGGCCGCGCACCAGCGAGGCCATGTCGCCCCTCATGTCGGAGAGCTCCTGAGGGGTCGCGTTGGCCATCTGTTGAAGCAGGTCGCTCTGTCGTCGGGCGAGAGACAACGCGTCGTCCGCGGCCTGATTCAACGCAGCCTGGGCCGCATCCTGGGTCTGCTGCGCCATGCCTTCCTGAGCTTGCTCGAGCTGAGACGCCGCCTGGTCCATCTGACTCGCGGCCTGGTCGGCCTGGTCCCCGGCCGACTGAGAGTCACCCTGGCGAGCCTGCTGCTCGGCCTGCTGCATCTGCTCCCGCGAGTCCGCGGCCGCCTGCCGGGCCTCCTCCACCTGTGCGGCGGCAGCCTGCTCGTTCAGCTGAGACAGGCGCTCCTGCAGCTGCTCCATGCGCTCGTCGACGGCCTCGGCGCGCTCTGCAAGCTGGGACTGTTGGTCTGCCCGCAGGCCGGGGTCGTCGGCCTCTCGCAACGCGTCCGAGAGCGCCCGCTCGAGACGGGCGAGCTCCTCCACCTCGCTCCTCGTGGCCCTGAAGTCCTGCTCCACCGCCGCCCGGCGGAAGGAGTCGAGCGCGTCTCCGAGCTCTTCCTGGAACTGTTCCTGCTGCTGAGCCAGGTCGCTGAGGGACTGGTTGGCCTGGTCCTGGCTCTGTGAGCTCAACGACTGGGAGAGGTCCGCCATGCGCTCCCTGAGCTCGTCGTCCGCCTGCAGCTCCTGGAGGAGATCCTGGAGCTCCTGCAGGTCGGCGGCCAGCTCCGGATCGGCCTGCCCGGCCTCCTCCATGCGGCGCTCCATCGCGTCGAGGCGGGCCGCGAGTGAGTCGACGTTGTCGAGCATCGCGGCCTGCTCCTCGACCGCCCGGCGGAGCTCCTCCCGTTGGCGGAAGTCCGGGTCGTCTCCCTGGCCGCTCTGCGCATTGGGCTGATTCTGCGACTCGAGCGCTCGGTTCTGGTTCTGCTCGGCGAGCCTCGCCGCCTGGGCCTGCAGCTCCTCGAGCTGGTCGGCAGCCTCCTCGATCTCCGCCTGGGCGTCCCGGTCCAGCTCGACCGCTGCGGGCATGACCAGAACGTACTCGCGACTCGTGCTCGTCTGCGGTGACGGATTGTTGTCGGTGCTCCGCGCGAAGTAGTGCACCGTGTCCCCGGGCAGGAGCTCCCAGTCCGTGACGTCGAGGATGGGCCGTGCGAGCGCTCCCCGGGTACCCGCGAGGTCGAGGCCCTGCACCACCGGCTCGTGGCGGTCCCCGAAGGAAGTCACCCGGTATGCGACCAGCTCGACGCGGCTCAACCCGTAGTCGTCTCTCGCGTCGATGACCAACGGCTGCTGAAGGCTGAGCGGCAGAATCGTGTCCTGCCCGGGGAGCAGGATCTCCACGGTCGGAAACGAGTCAGGCACGAGGTCGATCTCGAGTGGCTCCGGTTGAAGCTCTGCCGCCGCGCCCGCCAGATCCCGGAACGACCAGTCGAAGAGGCCCTCGACCGCAGGCGCCCAGGTGGCGGAGAAGTCGTTGCCATCGACATCCATGCTGAGGGCGGCCGACCCGGCCGAATCGACCAGCTCCACGGCCGACAGGGGCCGGCTCGCCGCTCCTTCGAAGTCCACGACCGAGCCGACAGGCAGCCGGAGCGGGGGGGCGTCCCCGCGGAACTGATCCGGGGGGATGCCGGTGTGCGGCGGATACGTCACGTCGATGACCAGCTCGCTCACGAAGAGCGGGTCGATCGGCACAATCGTGTAGGTCTCGGTGCCGGAGCCGTCGGGCAGCTCCACGCGATACTCGATCCGAGCGGAGACGTCCTCGAAGACGTGTGTGGCCCTGCCCTGGTCCACGGGGAGGAGCTGCGAGCGGGCGACGTCTCCCGCCGCCTGCCAGGCGAGCGCGACCTCTTCCCGTCCCTGCGCCTCGATGCGCACAGGAACGTCGGCCCCGCGAAGCACCTCGATGCTGCCCGGCGTCACAACGACGCGGGGGAGGACGGGATCCGCCATGGTGCTGAGTGGCGAGGAAACGCCCGCCCAGACGTGGCGGGCCCGCTCCGGGGTCGAAACACCCAGCACGACGAGTGCGACGACCGAGATCGAAGCAGCGATCAGGCCCCGGCGGGTCCACGAGACCACCGAGCGCCCGAGGTCACCCGTGAGATCGTCCGCCTCACGAGTCGCGAGGTCACCGGCCGTCGAGGCGACAGCTCGAGCCGCGAGGGAATCGGACACGCCTCCGGGGAGGGACCGCGAGAGCTCCAGCGAGCCGCGCACCGTGCCCGCCTGAAGCCCGGCGGCGCGCTCGATGGACCGTGAGAGCGGCACCTCTCCGAACCAATGCCGAGCTCCTCTCCACACGCCCACCAGCCCGAGGACGACCCACGCGACGATGAGCGTGTCGACCAGAGCCGGGATGTTGCTGCCCGGCCGCCATCCCTCGTTGCCCGCCGAGATCCACGCCAGGATCAGGAAACACGCGATACCCGTCAGCAGCCAGGGCACGAGCGCGAGAAGCGCACGGCGCCGGAGGCGATCGCGAACCGAGGCGACCCTGTCGCCGAGCTGACGGGCAGACGGACTCACGACGCGGACTGCCCGAGCACGTACAGGAAGAGATTCACACCCATGCGTATCGCCTGCTCCCGAATCTCGGGCGGATCGTCGTGGACCCCCTCGTCCTCCCAACCATCACCGAGGTCGGACTCGTAGGAATAGAACACCACGAGCCGCCCACCATAGAAGATGCCCAGCGCCTGCGACGGATCGCCGTCGTGCTCGTGAATCTTCGGAAGGCCCTCCGGGAAGTCATAGAAGATATGGAAGACCGGGTGGTCGGGTGGGATCTCGGTCAGCTCCGCGTCCGGGAAGATCTGAGCGATCTCGCGACGGAAGGACTCGTTGAGGCCGTAGTTGTCGTCGGCGTGCAGGAAGCCGCCGTCGATCAGGTACTGCCTCAACGCGGCGCGCTCCGCGGGCGAGAAGCTCACGTTGCCGTGCCCCGTCATGTAGAGATACGGGTGGTCCGACAGCGCCGGGTCCAACGGGGTCACGTTGACCTCGCGCCCGGCGACCGGTATGCCGGCCCGATCGCGGACGGCCGCCAGCAGATTCGGCAGGGACGAGGGATTCCCGTACCAGTCCCCGCCTCCGTCGTACTGGAGGCGCGCGATGCCGATCGAGTCAGCCGGTGGTGGCCCGGTCTCCGCTCCCATCGCGGCGACCAGGGCCAGGATGATCCAGTTCATTCTGTCGGTAGCGTACCCTTCAAGAACCCGAGAGGTCGTGCACGATACGGTACGCGGCGTTGCGCGCCAGGTCGAGCCGCGCCGAAACCTCCTTTGCGGCTTGCGACGGCTTCATCCCGCCGTCCAGGAGCTCCATCGCCAGCGCGCGCGCATCGGCAACCCGGTCCTCCTCGTCGCCATGAGCGGCGGCGGGTGAGACCACGACGGTCACTTCGCCCAACGGCGGGTTCGCCTCGTAGTAGGTGGAGACCTCCTCGAGGGTTCCGCGACGCACTTCCTCGTGAATCTTCGTCAGCTCGCGCGCCACCGCGACGGTTCGGGCGGGTCCGCAACTCCCGATCAGATCCTCGAGGAGCGCCGAGAGCCGCTTCGGCGACTCGAAGAGCACCGTCGTCTCCGACGCGCTCGCCACGCGCTCCAGCAGCTCGCGGCGCGCGGCACCCTTGCGCTCCGGAAAGCCGAGGAAGGTGAAGCGGTCGCTCGGGAGCCCCGACGCGACGAGCGCGGCGATGACCGCGCTCGGCCCCGGAATCGGCGTGACCGTGTAGCCCGCGTCCAGAACGGCCGCGACGAGCTTGGCGCCCGGGTCGGACACGAGGGGGGTCCCCGCATCCGACACGAGCGCCAGATTCTCCTGGTCGGCGAGCCAGCCGAGCACCGTGTCGGTCCGCTCGCGCTCGTTGTGGGCGTGCAGCGAGACGAGTCGGGCCTTCGACCCGGCGCGCTCGGCCAGCACTCTCGTTCGGCGTGTATCCTCCGCGAGAATCCGCCGAACGCTCCTGAGCGTCTCCTCCGCGCGCGGCGAGAGGTCGCCCAAGTTCCCGATCGGGGTGCTGACCACGAAGAGCGTACCCATGCCCCGGTCAGCCACTACACCCGCTCGTCACGCTCGACCTACAGATGCTGCTGGATCTTCTCCTCGAGCACGGCCCGCGGCACGGCTCC
>JASFUR010000243.1:0-5620 GCA_050050215.1 Gemmatimonadota bacterium | reverse complement strand
CTCGCTAACGCCCTGGCTTCCTGCTCGGACGGGACGGGCCCGGAGCTTCCCGTCGCCACGACGGTCGTGACGAGCGCCGACTCCGTCGCCTTCGCCGCCCTCGGACAGGTCGCCGTCGTGTCCGCGACGGTTCTGGACCAGAACGGCCAGCCCATGCCGGCGGAGACCGTCGCGTGGACGTCCTCGGACGGCTCGGTCGCCACGGTCTCCGGGGACGGCGTCGTGACCGCGGTCGCCAACGGGGAAACCACGTTGACGGCGACGTCCGGCGCCGTGACGCGAGCGTGAACGACTTCCGGGAGACGCTCGCGGTCGTCGACGAGTTCCGGGACCGTGTGCTGCCGTATCACGAGCTCTATCCCGTGTACGCGCGGTCCGTCTACTGAGCGTCCACGACGTGCGGGCGTCCTCAGCGTCCAAGGGACCCTGAACGTCGAACGGCCGCGGCGCCCGAAGGTCACCGCGGCCGTCGAGGGGGGGGCGTGCCCACCCGGCGCTCACCCGATGATCCACCCGATGAGGGTGGTGATGCGGGGGCCGCCTTCCGCGAACGCCACCGCGGCGTTGACAGGCACGTAGAGCTCACCGAAGGGAATCGTCGCGCCGCCGGCGATGACCATCGAGGTCGTCGGGTCGCCGCCTTCCTTGCGGACGCTCACGTTCGGGCCGACGCCGAACTCGAGGCCGTTGGGGAGCCGATATCCGGCCAGCCACGACAGCGACAGGTTGAGCTCGTCTTGCTCGACACCTCCGACGAGCACCACCCACTCCATGAGTGCCTGATTGCCGCTCTGGGTCGACAGGACCTGCGTCTCGAACTGCCAGCCGAACTGGCTCATGATCGGCTCCTTGCCGATGTAGCGGCGCTGGTCGGCCACGGTCCCGGTGAAGGTCGTGAAGCCGAACCGGGGCCCGGACAGATGCTGGCGCGGAAGCGTGCGGACCCGCATGGAGTCGGGAATCGTGTCCTGTGCCAGCGCGGGGGTGGCGGCGGCCAGGGTCAGAAGCGCCGTGAGAGCCGTGAGTGTGATTGAGCGGATCATGATCGTTCTCCTCGTGGGAAAGGGGTCGTGTTGCTGCTGAGGGAACGATGGCGGACCCGCCTCTCGGGCTCTCTACGTACCGCGGCGCAGACCGGGTCCGACAGTTACGTAGATCGTCCGCCGGGAATGACGGAGTGCCGGCTGAGGGGCCAAGAACGCCCTGGGGCCGGGCCTTCTTCCCCGTCTACGTCATCGGGGGAGCGCAGTACGTAGGGGCACGTATGGGGAAGCGGGGGGCGCTGTGGGCACCTTCGGGTCAGATCAGAAACTCAACCCCGAGGTGGTCCCATGAAGTCGCTGCTCCACACCCCGATCCGAGGCCTCGCGGCCGCCCTGCTCCTCGTGATCCCGTCCGTGGCCGCCGCCCAGAGCCCGACCCGCTACTCGACCCGGTCGTTCGCGATGCCGAGCGCGGGCGACGAGCTGAGGGTCACGTACGACAGCAACCGGAACGGCGCGCTGGTCCACAACTTCCGTGGCATCGTTCGAGGCACGTTGAAGATGATCTCGGACGGGTACTTGATCATCGAGACGCGGAACGGGACTACGGTGGTCGCGGTGTCCTCCGTGCGCAGGATTCAGCGCCGGATCGGCACGAAGCCGCCATCGGCCCCCGCGATGGCCCTGGGCTCGGCCGCCGGATTCGCGGCGGGCTACCTCATCGGCTCGCTCGCGTACCAAGAGAGCACGTCGGGCACGAGCAGCGCGTCGAACAACGGCTTGGCCGTCGGCGTGCTACTGGGGGCTCCGGCCGGGGCCCTCGTCGCGTGGGTCGCGTCGAGGAGTCGTCCGCTCTACGAGGACATGGCCCTGGGCTCGGCGGTTCCTGCTGTGTCGGTCAGCCCGTCGGGGCGAGTGGGTTTCTCGATCTCCGTGGCCACGCCATAGGCCACGGAGGAATGTCGGGCAGGGAGCCGTCCCGCGTGGGAACGGCCCCCTGCTCCCCGAGGTTCAGGAGGCCGTCGCGGTCTCCTTGGTGGCTTTCTTCTTCGGCTTACCCCTGCCGTTCGGGTCGCGGGGCGCCGGAGGCATCGCCTTCCAGCCGGCCGACTGGATGGCGGCCTGCGCGGCCGCGAACCGCGCGATCGGCACCCGGAACGGCGAGCAGCTCACGTAGTTGAGGCCGATCTCGTGGCAGAACTCGACGGACTTGGGATCGCCGCCGTGCTCGCCGCAGATGCCGACCTCGAGCTTGTCCCGGGTCTCGCGGCCCATGGTCACCGCGCTTCGCATGAGTCGACCCATGCCCTCGCGGTCGAGCGTCTGGAAGGGGTTGTCCTTCAGCACGCCGTTCTCGAGGTAGTGCAGCAGGAAGCCCTTCTCGGCGTCGTCCCTGGAGATGCCGAAGGTCGTCTGCGTGAGGTCGTTGGTGCCGAAGGAGAAGAACTCGGCGTCCCCCGCGATCACGTCGGCCATGAGCGCCGCGCGCGGAATCTCGATCATGGTGCCGAGCTTGTACGGGATCTCCCGCTCTTCCTCGTCCATGACCTGTGCGGCCTCGGCCGCCACGATGTCCCGCTGCGTCCGCAGCTCGTTGACCTCGGACACGAGCGGGATCATGACCTCCACTTTCACGTCGACACCCTCGCGCATGCACTGGGCCGCGGCCTGGAAGAGCGCGCGCGACTGCATGCGCGTGAGCTCGGGAAGGAGCATCGCGAGCCGGACACCCCGGGTGCCGAGCATCGGGTTCGTCTCCATGAGCTCCTCGGTGCGGGCCAGGAAGTCCTGCTTGGCCCGTATCTCGCCCAGCGTGTGGTCGATCTCACGCAGGGTGTCGAGGTGCTGGAGCTTCAGCTTCAGCTCGGAAAGCTCCTTCTGGAGCTCCATGTGGTCCGGCAGGAACTCGTGGAGCGGTGGGTCGAGCAGGCGCACCACCACGGGTAGCCCGTTCATGGCGCGGTACAGCTGCTCGAAGTCGCCGCGCTGCAACGGCAGGAGCTTGTCGAGCGCTTCCTCCCGCTCGGCGGCGGTACGGGCCATGATCATCTCCCGCATCACCGGCAGCCGGTCCTCCTCGAAGAACATGTGCTCGGTGCGGCAGAGGCCGATGCCCTGCGCGCCGAGGTTCCGGGCACGCGTGGCATCCTCCGCGTAGTCGGCGTTGGCCCAGACCTCGAGCGTGCGGAACTCGTCCGCCCACTCCATGAGCCGCGTCAGCCAGGGGTCCTGGATGTCGGGTACGACCGTCGGCAAGGCGCCCAGGTAGACCTCGCCACGAACGCCGTCGATCGAGATCGGAGTACCCTCGCGGATGGTCAGATCACCCACGCGCGCCTCACGGTCGTCGAGGTCGATCTCGAGCTCCTCCACACCGACCACGGCGGGTTTGCCGAACTGACGGGCGACGAGTGCGGCGTGGCTCGTGCGGCCGCCCCGGCTGGTGACGATTCCTTCCGCCGCGAGCATGCCGTGGACGTCGTCCGGCTTCGTCTCGGGGCGGACCATGATGACCGCCTTGCCGTCCTCCCGGGCCCACCTCTCCGCGGTGTCGGCGTCGAACGCCGCCACGCCCACCGCGGCGCCGGGGGAGACGTTCAGGCCCTTGGCGATGAGCTGGGCCTCCGCCACCGCGGTGTCGTCGAACTGCGGGTGCAGGTAGAAGTCCACCTGGTCCGGGCTCACGCGCAGCACGGCCTCTTCACGGCTGAGGAGACCCTCGTCGACCATGTCTACCGCGATGCGAACCTCGGCGGCGGCGGTGCGCTTGCCGTTACGCGTCTGCAGCAGCCAGAGCTCGCCGTTCTCGATGGTGAACTCGAGGTCCTGCATGTTGCGGTAGTGCTGCTCGAGCTTGTCGGCGATGTCGCAGAGCTGCTTGTAGGCTTCCGGGAAGCGCTCGGCCATGGCGTCGATCTCGAACGTCTGCCGCGTGCCGGCCACGACGTCCTCACCCTGGGCGTTCACCAGGAAGTCGCCCGCGAGGCCCGGCTCACCCGTCGAGGGGTTCCGGCTCATGACGACGCCCGTCCCGGACGTCTCGCCCATGTTGCCGAAGACCATCGTCACGATGTTGACGGCGGTGCCCAGCTCGTGCGGGATGTTCGAAGCCTTCCGATAGTCGATCGCGCGCTTGGTGTTCCAGGACTCGAAGACCGCCTCGGTGGCGGCCTTCAGCTGCTCGACCGGATCCTGCGGGAACGGGGCCCGCGTGTGGATCTTCACGAGCTCCTTGAAGCGCTGCGTGAGCGCCTTCCAGTCGTCGGCGGAGAGCTCCGGGTCGGTCGCCACGCCGGCCTCGAGGCGGCGCTGCTCGATCACCTCCTCGAAGACCTGGTCGTCCATCTCGCGAACGACGGTCCCGAACATCTGGATGAGACGCCGATAGGCGTCGTACACGAAGCGCGCGTCGCCCGTCAGCTCCACCATGCCCTCGGCGACCTCGTCGTTCATGCCGAGGTTCAGGATGGTGTCCATCATGCCGGGCATGGAGAACTTGGCTCCGGACCGGCAGGAGACGAGGAGTGGCTTCTCGGGGTTGCCGAACTCCTTGTCCGTCTCCTTCTCGATGGCAGTCAGGGCCTCGAGGGTCTGCTCCCAGATGTCGGGCGGGAAGCGACCGTCAGCGGCCAGATACGCGATACAGGCTTCGGTGGTTATGGTGAATCCGGGTGGCACCGGAACGCCGATTCGGGACATTTCGGCCAGATTGGCACCCTTGCCGCCCAGTAGCCCGCGAACGCCCTCCCAGTCCTGGAAGCGCTCTTCGGCTTCTTCGAGCTCCGAGTACAGGTACACCCACTTGTCAGCCATGTATCTCCGGTCCTGTCAGACGCGTCTCGTTCCTGCGGTTTCTTCCAATCTAGGGCCACAGATTCTAATAGTAAGCAGGAAATTCCCCACATTGCCACATACGAGGGAATCCGTGGCGCCACAAGGGCTTTTCTAGCCTTCCTGGACGCCGAGGGCGCGGCGGTAGGCGTCGAAGTCCAGGTAGACGGCGATCAGGCCCGGAACCGACGTGCTCGTACCCAGGGGGCCGACCCGGTTGGCCATCTCGACGAGGTCCTCGATACCTCGGGATTGCCAGCCCCCTGCGAGGACCAGCACGGGGTCTCCGACGTCCGGAATCCTCGCCCCGAGCTCGAGCTCCGCGGTTCGCACCCCAGTATAGAGGTGGTTCGCCTGACCCAGCTGCTCCGGCCGCACCGCGATGTCGCGGTTCGGCAGGACGACGACATCGCGCGCTCCCCAGGCGAACCGGAGCAGCTGGCCGTCCGGCGACGACCGCGCCGTCTGCCGCTCCTCGGCGAACAGGGGCGTCAGCTGCTGATACGTCTCGGTGCTCATGACCACGAGCGAAGGCTCGTTCTGCGGGTCCAGGACCTCGCCCATCGCCCGCACGGCGTCCATTCTCAGGACGTGCTCGCTGATCTCGCGGGGTCGCCCCTCGGGATCGAGGACGGGACGGAGCGCCCGGGCTCCGAGCGCGAGGAGGACGGCGACGGACAGGGCTCGCACGAGGGTCGCTCGGCCGGACGTCGTCAGCGCGGCGATCGCCCGGGCGAGCAGGGGTACGACGAAGACCAGCAGCCAGACGGCGTGACGGGTCGGCCCGAACGGATAGAGCTGCACCG
>JASFUR010000242.1:0-5638 GCA_050050215.1 Gemmatimonadota bacterium | reverse complement strand
CCCGCAGCCGGTCTCCGACCGGGTCCACGACGCGTATTTCGTCTTCTCGATCATGCAGGCGTTGGACCGGGTCGACGACATGAAATCGGAGCTGCCGATCCTGGGCGAGCCGACCGCGCTCGACTACTCATCGGCGAGCCGCCAGGAGCTCTCGGCCACTCACTCCTCGGTCGAGGACGTATCCAAGGAGCTCGTGCAGCATTTCTCGGGGCTGCCGATCTTCTCGCACCCGAGAACGCAGATCAACGTGGTGCCGCCGTCCTCCATCGCGAGCATCATCGGCGCGCTGCTTCCGACGATCTACAACCCGAACCTCGTCTCGGACGACACGAGCAGGGGCATCGCCGTCGCGGAGCAGCGGGTCGAGGCCATGATGTCTCGGCTTCTCGGCTACGACCCCGCGACATCGGCGGGGACCTTCACCTTCGGCGGCACCGGCACGACCCTGTACGGGGTGAAGATCGGTCTGGAGAAGGCAGTCCCCGATGCCATGGAGCGGGGCATACACTCCGACGCGGTAATCATCTCCTCGGGTCAGAGCCACTATGCACGGCTGAACGTCGCGGGCTGGCTGGGCATCGGGGAGCAGAACTCGATCCAGGTCGCCACCCACCTCACCAACGACATGAGGGTGGACCTGTTCGAGGAGGCCGCACGGAAAGCCGTGACGGACGGCAAGCGCATCGCGGCGATCATCGCGACCATGGGAACCACGGACGCGTTCGGCGTCGACGACCTCGATGCGATCGTCCGGGTTCGCGACCGGCTGGTTGAAGAGCTCGAGCTGGACTACCGGCCGCACGTCCACGCGGATGCGGTGATCGGCTGGGCCTGGTCGGTGTTCGATGACTACGATTTCGAGGAGAACCGGCTCGGCTTCCGGCCGAGAACGGTGCGGGCGCTGGCGAACGCGACCCGGCGCATTCGGAAGCTCCACCTCGCGGACTCCATCGGCATCGACTTCCACAAGACGGGCTTCGCGCCGTACATATCGAGCCTCTTCCTCGCGCGTGACCGCAACGACCTGCGCTATCTCGCGCGCGGCCGGGAGGACATGCCGTACCTCTTCCAGAGCGGCGAGCGCCATCCGGGCATCTTCACGCTCGAGACCTCGCGGAGCGGAACGGGCGTTCTCGCCGCCCTCGCCAGCCTGCTCTTCCTCGGCAAGGACGGCTTCCGGGCGCTGCTCGGTCACATCGTCGAGATGGCCGAGCTCCTGCGCGAGCACCTCGAAGGGCACGCGGCAACGACCGTGCTCAACAGCGACAACGTCGGCACCGTCACGCTGTTCCGGGCATACCCGGACGGCGTGGATACGTGGACCGTTCCCGATCGGGAGCGCACCGACGCATCGTTCCGCGACGACGTGAAGGCGTACAACGAGTACAACCGCGAGATCTACAGGTATCTGTACGACAAGGCGCTCACGGGGAAGGGCGTGCTCCTATCGATGACCGACTGCTATCGCCACACGGACTACGGCGAGCCCATCGTGGCGCTCAAGTCGTACATCCTGTCGCCCTTCGTGGACGAGGAGCATGTGCGTCTGATCGTCGACAGCGTTCTGGAGGCCAGGGAGCAGGTCGGGGGCTGAGGCCAGGCTGGCGAGGCCGACAGCCGACCCCTGCATCGCCCTCCAGCGGGTGCCGCTCCAGTGGGTGCCGCTACAGCGGGTGCCGCTCCATGAACTCCACGATGCGCTGGGCGACCACCTCGCCCTGATCCTCCTGCAGGAAGTGTCCGGCGTTCTCGATGACGATGAGCGGCTCGTCCATGGCGGTCGGAATCAGCCGGCGCAGGAAGTTCTGGTGTGGCCCGAGGATCTGATCGCCGTCGGAGAACATGACCAGCGCCGGCTTTTCCCAGCGGCCGAGGCGGCGCGCAGTCCGTAGCATCGTCGGTGCCGCCGGATCGCTGGGGAGAATCGGCACGATCTGCGGAAAGGTGTTCGGGCCGGCGTAGTAGGTCGGATCCGGGAAGGGCGCCGAATACGCGCGTACGAGCTCGGGATCGCGGCCTCCGGCCGAGAACACCCGTTCGGCTCCCTCCGCCGCCTGCTGGCGCGTACGGTCACGGTATCGGTACCAGCCTTCGGTCATCATGCCGTAGCCGGTGGGCAGCGCGGTGTTCATGAGCACGAGCCGCGCGATCCGGTCGGGCACCTCGGTCGCCAGCGGCATTCCGAGGAAGCCTCCCCAGTCCTGCATGACCAGCGTGACGTTGCGCAGGTCGAGGGCCTCCACGAAGGCGAGTGCCGACTCGAAGTGCATCTGGAAGCTGTAGTCGGCTTCGCGGATGAACTTGTCCGACATGCCGAACCCGATCCAATCCGGTGCGATGACGCGATGCTCCTGCGCCAGAATCGGAATCATCTTCCGGTAGAGGAAGCTCCACGTCGGTTGACCGTGGAGAAGGAGCACCGGGTCGCCTTCCCCCTCGTCGACGTAGTGCATCCGCATCGGCACGCGCTCCTGCCCGCCAACGCCACGCTCGACCGTGACCTCCACGTAGTGCGGCTCGAACGGATAGCCCTGCAGGTTCTCGAAGCGGCTCTCGGGCGTCCGGAGCACACCCGGCCGGATCTCGTTCGGGTTGGCCAGGGGAGAGAGCTGCTGCCCCTGCGCGAGCACGGGCGTCGCGAGGGCGATCGCGCCGAGAGACGAGAGCAGCCGGGTAAGGTGGCGGGGTCGCAACCGGTGCATAGGGCACTCCTTGTTCAAGTCGATTCACGCTATCGGTTCCGCGCGGGTGCCCGAAAGGTGGGGTGGCCCGGGACGACCATTCACGGCACGTTCCGGGACCGATCCTCGCGTACCCGGAAACCAGATATGGCCGCCGAGTCCTGCCCCCACATCGACGCGATCACCGAGGTGCAGAGACACGACGACCCTGTCTGCGAGGAATGCGTCAAGATAGACGCGCGCTGGGTCCACCTGCGCACCTGCCAGGAATGCGGTCGTACGCACTGCTGTGACAGCTCTCCCCACCGACATGCCTCGGCGCACTTCCACGAGACGGGACACCCGGTGGTCGCTTCCGCCGAGGAGGGCGAGCGCTGGCTCTACTGCTATCGGGACGGGGTCTTCGCCGAGTACTGACCCGGACGCGAGCAGCCCCGCCCGGCACGTATGCCGGAACGGGGCTCGGCGGACCAATGTGCCGCGCCCGACCCGGGTCGACTCGCTAGGGGGCCTCGTTTTGGTGCCCCGTCCGCACTGAAATGCAGCGGCACGCTGGTCCCTGGAGCGGCAAGGATTGGCGACGATGCCCGCTTCATCCCCGGAATCCGTGGAAATACGGACGTCCCGCGCCCCCTCGGGTCGAGGGCACGTGCCTTGCCCCTCCTGCGGGTCGCCAGGCCACGGGGGCCGTGACCTCCCTCCGGCTCCCCCCATGGCGCTGATCGCGATTCCATCACGCATTCCATCGATTGCCGAGGAGGGAGGCTTTGACGACGAAGTTCCTGGTCGTCCTGGGCTTGGTGCTCGGGGGCGCCGCCCTGTTCGCCGGCCTCGACTACTACGTCGTGCCGGTCTCAGAGCGGCCGTTCTCCCCGCTCCACGGACAGTTCGCGCCGACCGGGCTCATCGGGCAGGGCTACGGGATCATCGGCACCCTGATGATCCTGGTGGGCGTCGTGTCGTACGGAGCGCGCAAGCGGTTCCGGTGGCTGTCCCGCTTCGGATCGCTGAAGAGCTGGCTGCACTTCCACATCTTCCTCTGCCTGCTTGGCCCGTTCCTGGTACTGCTTCACACGACCTTCAAGTTCGGCGGGCTCGTCGCGATCGCGTTCTGGAGCATGGCCCTCGTCGTCGCCAGCGGCGTCTTCGGCCGGTGGGTCTACGTCTGGATCCCGAAGACCGCGAACGGTCGCTTCGTCGGTCGCGACGAGCTCCGCCGACGGATCCGTCAGCTCCTGTCGGGACTGGAGACGCAGCTCGGGGTCTCCCACGTGGAGCTCCTGGAGATGATGAGCCCGGGGGGAGGGACGCGGGGCACTGCCGACTCGCGGGAGCGGATTTCGGCGCCCGCCGGCCCGGCCACCGGCGGAGCCGCGTTCGCTGTTCATTCCGGGACGGCCCAGGCGCTCGCTGTTCGAAGCTCCGTAGCGAACGGCGACGGGGGGACGGCCTCGGCCGTCGCTGAGCCCACCGGCGCGGTAGCGACGCACGACAGGCGGCGTCGGCCCCGGGTCCGGAGGGGTGTCGCACGGGCACTCGTCGGGGCGGTCCGCTTCCAGTTCGGCAGGCGAGCAGAGCGAGCGCGATTCCGTGACTGGCTCACCGAGGCCGGCGTGACGGAGCCCCAGCGCTCGCGGATCGTGCGTGATCTGGAGAAGGAGCGCCGCATCGAACAGCAGCTCGCTCTGCTCGACCCCTTCCAGGCCGCCTTCCGGTATTGGCACGCGTTCCACTTGCCCCTGGCCATCGTGATGCTGCTCGTGCTGCTCGTGCACGTCGGCGTCGCGGTCGCGTTCGGCTACACCTGGATCTGGGCGTCCTGATGTCGGACACGATGGTGGTCTGGCTCGTGGGCCTGGGCCTCGGCGCGGTGGCGACACTCCCGGTGCTGCTGCGCATGCACCGGCGGGAGCGCGAGACCGATGCGGCGGAGGCACACGCGCTTCAATACGGGCTGCACGAGCCCGCGACGATCCACCCGGTCGTGGACCCGGACGTCTGCATCGGGACGGGGAGCTGCGTCGACGTCTGTCCGGAGGGCAAGGTCATCGGCTTCCGTCGGGGACAGGGCGTGGTCGTCGCGCCCGCCTCGTGCATCGGGCATGGGCTCTGCGAGCGCTCGTGTCCGGTCGGCGCCATCCAGCTCGTGTTCGGCACCGTATCGCGTGGCGTCGAGATTCCGCGCACCAGCGAGACCTTCGAGACGAACGTTCCCGACCTCTACATCGTCGGGGAGCTCGGCGGGATGGGTCTGATCCGCAACGCCTTCGAGCAGGGACGCCAGTGCATCGAGGGCATCACGAAGAAGGGAGGCCGGGTCGGAGACGGGCCACTCCTCGACCTCGTCATCGTCGGCGCGGGGCCCGCGGGGATCGCCGCCTCGCTCTACGCGCGCCAGGCCGGTCTCCGCTTCGTGACCCTCGAGCGCGAAGAGGACGCCGGCGGCGCGGTGCGACACTACCCGCGGAAGAAGCTGGTGATGACCGAGCCCGTGAAGGTTCCGGGATTCGGCAGGGTCGGCTCCCACGAGATGGTGAAGGAGGACCTGATCGCGCTGTGGGAGCGCATCGCGACGGATCTGCCGATCCGAACGGGGTGCACCGTGAAGACCGTCCACAAGGCCGGCGATGGGTTCGCGCTCGAGACGGACGGCTACGGCTATCACGCACGCAGGGTCATCCTCGCGATCGGGCGTCGCGGAGTGCCGCGCAAGCTGGGCATCCCTGGCGAAGATCTCGAGAACGTCCAGTACGCGCTCGCCGAGCCCGAAGCATTCCAGGGAGATCGCGTGTTGGTGGTGGGCGGGGGTGATTCTGCCGTGGAGGCCGCCCTCGCGATCAGCGAGGAGCCCGACGCTCTGGTGCGTCTCTCGTACCGTGGCGAGCGCTTCAACCGGATCAAGCCCGCGAACCGCGACCGCGTCGAAGCTGCGGTGCGCCAGGGGTCGCTCGACGTGA
>JASFUR010000241.1:0-5644 GCA_050050215.1 Gemmatimonadota bacterium | reverse complement strand
ATCTCACCCGGTCCGGGCTCGGGGCGCCCGACCTCGACCATCTCGAGCTCGCACCCGCGCCCCGTCGAGGAGGCCACGTACTGCCACTGCCGGATGGTGCCGGACTGGGCCGACACCGACCCGGGAAGGATCCCGAAGAGGAGGACCAGAGGCGCCCATCCGGTCGTCGACGGGGATACGGCGGAAAAGGAAGGGACTCGCATCGTTTCGCTCCTCCGGGAGGGCCGAGGTCCGGCTAGACTACGCCACGCGCGTGCTCCGCGACACCCGGGCCCGGCATCGGCACGGGCCGTGGCGGGACGAGCCGCGGCACGCCCGTGGACGTTGCCCCGAGGGTCGTCCCCGACGTATCCCTTTAATGAGAGTCGGCCGGTCGAAAGCCCCCCGATGTCGTTCACTTCCGCCCCCCACCCGATGCGACGCTCCCGCACCGCCCTCCTTTTCATTTCGCTGGTCGTCGCGTGGGCCTGCGGTGAGGGCCTCGGCCCCGACTCGGGTACCGTGCCTCTCGACATCGCACCCTCGTTCCAGGTACTGCCGGGAACGTCGACGTCGCCTCCGATCGATCGCGTGGTGCTCGAGGTCACGAACGCGGCCACGTCCGAGGTCGTCGCGACAGCGGACCAGACCGTGGATCCGGAGGCGGATTCGTGGAGCGTCCCGATCTCCATCGATCTGGGCGAAGAGGACTCGATCTCGGTCCTCGTCCAGATCCTCCTCTACTCGGGCTCCACCGTGGCGTGGAGCGGGCTCGAGGGCCCGATCCTGGTGGGCGCCGGACAGACCCAGGCGCGCTCGGTGGAGGTGTACCGCGGCCCGCTGGACAACCTCGACGTGACGTCCGTGACCATCGTCGACCCCCCGACGGTGCTGACGGTCGGGGAATCCGTCTCTCTCGACGCCGCCCTCGCCCTCGTCCCGGGCTCGGACGCGAGCCCGGAGATCTACTGGGGCTCGACCGACGAAACCGTCGCCACCGTGACCGAGACGGGCTCGACCGTGACGCTGACCGCCGTCGGCGCAGGAACGGCCGACATCATCGCGGCGGCGGGGGCCGCCTCCGACGAGTTCACCGTGCAGATCGCCGAAGGTGTCCCACCCGGCTTCGATACCCAGTGGGAGGGCAGCACGACCGACTGGTTCACGGCCGGCAACTGGAGCGGGGGCCAGGTCCCGCTGGCGACCGACAACGTCTACATCCCGGTCAGCGCCCTCGACCCGATCCTCTCCGGGGGAGCGGAGGTGGCCGACCTGACGATCGCGCCGGGGGCGAGCGTGGAGCTCATCGATGCGCTCTTCACGGTCTCGGGAGACCTGGACGCCGGCACGACGATCACCGGTGGTGGCTCGGTAGAGTTGACCGGGTCCGGCACGACGCTGAGAGGCGCCATCGAGACCCAGTTGATCGTGACCGGGACCGTGTCGACGAGCGGCTCCGTCACCGTGGCCAACGCCATGTATGTCGACGGCTCGCTCGACGTAGGCGCGGACTCCTTCTCCGTCGGAGATGTCTTCGTCAGTGGCGCTCTTACGGTGGGTGCGGGTGGCACGCTGGGTTCTTCGGGCATGCTCACCCTGAACAATGGATCGACCCTGAATGTCGACGGCACCGTCACCGCCACGAACGGCTGCAAAGACAACGGCGCCACGATCACCGGCAGCGGCTCGCAACCATGCGACGGCGGGAGCGGCGCTCCGGCCACCAGGACCTGGCTCGGGGGGGACGCGGCCGGCGTGGACGCCTGGGGCAACGCGAACAACTGGAATCCGCCGGGCGTGCCCGGTACGGCGGACACCGTCCTCGTGCCCGCCGGCGTCTCGTACTATCCGGTCCTTTCGTCCGACGCCACCATCGCGTCGATCACGCTCGAACCCCCCGTCACGGTCAACATCGGGGGCGGCGACCTGACCGTCACGGGCGACGTCCAGACCGCCATCGGCGGAGGGTTCACGAACGGGTACCTGATCGTGGCCGGTGCGGGAAATGTCCTCCAGGGCACCTTCGACAATCTGGACATCAACGTCGACCGGGCGCTCACCGGCCAGACGCTCGTGCTCGGCGACCTGACCATGTTCGACGCGCGCCTCGATGCGGCGGGCCAGTCGGTCTCCGTGAGCGGCAATCTGAACGTGAACGGAGCCGGCGGCGGCCTCACCATGACCACGCCGACGAACAACGCGGTCACCGTGCAGGGGAACGCCTACTTCAACGGAGGCGACCACAGCGGATTCCTGACGGAGGGCATCCTGCAGGTCGGCGGCGACTTCACGGCCACGGATGCGTCCAACGGGAGCTTCGTCGCCACGGGCAACCACGAGCTCTACCTGTTCGGCGGCACTGCACAGAACATCCAGTTCCAAGTGCCGGGGCCGGCCGCTCAGCGCGCCAACAACGTCATCCTCGGGACGATCGGTGGAGCGATCCTCCAGTCGGACGCGACGTTCGGTGGAAACGTGACGCTCTCCGGATCGACCTCGGTGCCGAGCGCCTATACGCTCGACGTGCTCGGCGACCTGACGATGCAGAACGGCTCGGTCCTGTACCTCGATGGCATCATCAACCTCACCGGCACGTGCACCGACAATGGCGCCACGATCGTCGGGGCCGGGACCCCCCCGTGCGGCACGGTGACGCCGGCGGACAGGGTCTGGATCGGCGGCGACGTGAGCGCTCCCGACGACTGGGATACGGCCGCCAACTGGCTGCCCGCGGGCGTGCCGGCGGCCACGGACGCCGTACTCGTGCCGCTCGCGACGTACAGCCCCGTCCTGGCCCAGAACACGACCGTCGCCGCGCTGACCGTGGCCACGAGCGGCTTCATCGACGAGAACGGATTCACGCTCACCGTCAACGGCGACGCCGTGGGCGACGGGACGATCAGCAACGGCCTGACGATCATCGCGGCGCCGGCTTCGCTGAGCGGTTACTTCGAGAACCTGCAGATCGACGCCGACGTGACCCTGTCGGGTCTCACCTATGCCTTCGGCAACTTCGACGTGCGCGCTCCGCTGACCGTCGGAGCCAACAGCGCGTATGCGGCGCTGGACCTGATCGTCCAAGGGAACGGCGTCATCACCCTCGACCAACCGTCGTCCCAGCTTCTCGTGGATGGAAACGCCACGTTCGACGGGTCGAGCTCGACCGGCCTGCTGACCGACGGTCTCGCAGCCTTCTACGGGGACTTCACGGTGCTCTCCACCAACTCGGCGGACGCATACCACTCGACCGGCACCGTGACCTACTTCGTAGGCTCCGTCGACCAAACGATCTCGTTCGACAACCCGAGCCCGAACAGCCAGGCCTTCGCCGACTTCTACGTCTTGCAGGGCGGACAGGGTGCCGCGCTCGTCTTCGACAGCGACGTCTTCGCGACCGGTCTGGTATCCGTCGGCAACGCCATCCTGCGGCAGGGAGGCGCCTCTACGTTCGAGGTGAGCGGGGAGCTCAGCATGGACGTCGTGACCTTCGACGGGCTGCCGCTCCGCCTCGACAGCCCCGTCGCAGCCAGCACCCATACGGTGGACAACCTGACGTTCACCGGCTTCCAGGGTGATGAGACGCAGCTCTACGTGTCGCTGCCCGGGGCGGACGTCAACGCGCAGCTCCTGCTCAACTCACCCGTCTTCGAGACCGTCCCCACGACGGGGTACTACCTCGAGACCGTCAATCGCTCTGGGGTGGGCGGGCCCATCCTGGCCGTTGAGCTGGTCTCACCCAACCCGACGGGCGGGTCCAACTACGTGCTGCAGGGGACGAACACCGTGGTTCTCTGGCCATAGGCCGAATGAAATGAGGGGCGCGGACCGCGGTCCGCGCCCCTTCGGCCGCGTCGACGCCTAGCGACCGCGCCGCCCCCTGCCGCGACCACGACCGGGCTTGTCCCGGCGCCGATCGTCGACGCGGAAGAAGCGATCGAAGTCTCGATCCCGGTTGCGTCCGAAGTCCGTGTAGCCGAGCTCCGCGACCCACTGGAAGTCAGCGCGGCCGCCGGTGGCGGCCAGCCGGAACCGTATGGGTGTGAAGTCGCGTCGGACCCGCCGGAACGGCCGCACCTCGCCGACGAGGAGGAACGCCTCGCGACCCCACGGCCCGGCCAGCGCCACCACACCACCTCTGTGGTACGCCCGGGGCGCATCACAGGCGAACGCCGCAGGCTGGTGTCCCGGCGGTACGCCCGGATACCACACCCGACACTGCCCGGGCCCGGGGCGATGTCCCGGCGGGACGTGAACTCCCGCCAACCCCCTCGGCACCTGCGCCTCCGCACGGACCACGACGCCGAACATCATCCCCGCACTCAACACCAGAGCCATACCCCATGTCGCGCGTCCCATATCGACCTCCCTTCAAGGCGTTCTCCACGCGTCGCTCCCCTGGAAGCGCAACGCGTATGCCAATCCAGGAAATGGCTTGAAACAAGGGAAAGTCGGGGATCGGCCCGCGGGAATCGTCCCCTGAAGAGGACACTTCTCCTCTCTGGAAGGGTCTCCGGCTCTGGCCCGCCGCGAGCGGGCATGCCGAGCTCCCCAGGCCATGCCACCGAGCGGCCGCGCCTCCCCCGGAAAACGCAGCTCGCCGACGCGTGGACGCCGTCGATCGTCCGAGGAGGCCGTTCACCGCGCTTCGTCCGAGCAACTCTTGCGCGGACCCGGCAACGAATGTTCATCCCGACCGGTCGAACGAAGAAGTCAGAACTGAGCATAAAGCATTGTCAGACCATCACTTATGAGGCCCTAGAGGCACATGTGGCACACCCGTTGCCCCTCGTGCCGGCCACAACGCAGTAGCGGCGCAGAGCCAATCCGGGGGGGTGGCTCGCCGCAAGACTGAACAGCATGAGCCGCCTTCCCATTGGGTATGCGTCGGCCTCACCGGGGGGTGAGGTCGATTCCGCTACGGGCAACCTCTAGCGTACGCGGCCCCATGGGCCGGAGGAGCACACCATGCTGTCACTCTTCACCAGATTCTGGCATGAGGAGTCGGGTCAGGGCCTCACGGAGTATGCTCTGGTCCTGGCGCTCGTATCGATCGGGCTGATCGCCGTCCTGGTCATTTTCCGGGATGCCATCGGAGGCATCTTCGACAGGATCGCCCAGGTCCTTCGCGGCGCCCCCTCGGAAGGTTACACGCCGGGCGCGTAACACCCGGTGTAGGCCCGCGAAGACGGTGTCGGGTGGCAGTCCTGCGGGGCTGTCATCCGGCGCCGGATTCGGGCCGACCGGGTCGTGACCTCCACGACCATGCCTCCGATGCCCACGTACTCCACGGCCTATTCGGCCCCGCTCGCCACGACCCTGGTCGCGGTCCTCTTCCTCGCCGTCTGGTTCGACGTCAGCGAGAAGAGGATCCCGAATTGGATCACGGTCGGAGGCCTCATCGCCTCGCTCGTCGCGAGAGTGATCGTCGGGCCCGGTGCGCTGTGGGCGGGGATGCTCGGAGGCGGGCTGGGTCTCGCACTCGGCGTCCTCTTCTTCGCCGTCGGCGCGATGGGCGCCGGCGACGGCAAGCTCCTGGCGGCAGTCGGAGGGATTCTCGGCCTGGACACGTTCCTGTGGTGCCTGCCGCTCATCGGCGCCTTCGGGGGAGTTCTCGCCATCGCGCTGACCGTCCGGAATGGAACCCTCATCCCGACGCTGCTCCGCT
>JASFUR010000240.1:0-5670 GCA_050050215.1 Gemmatimonadota bacterium | reverse complement strand
TGGGTGGGCCGGCGGTAGACCTGGGCGATGGTGCGGAACGCCTCCGAGTGGACCGGGTCGATGAGCACCAGCGCGTCGATGCCACTGTTCGCCACCCCGTATGCGACGCCGCTCGGATCGGCGTCCGGGCCGACGACGACGACCTCGACGTCTCCGGTCGACCAATCGATCGACGGCACGCCGTAGCGCACCTGGAACCGGTCGGGTGTGAGCGGCCTCCCGTCGATGATGGCCTGCCCGGGCGACATCGAGTACGCGAGCACGCTGAAGTGCTGCAGGTAGCCGTCCGCGTCGTCGAAGGTCTCCAGCCCCGCATCCCCGAACTCGCCGGCGATGAAGTCGGCCGCGCGCAGCGCATCCTCGGAGAACGCCTCCCGCCCCTGCATGTCGTCGGAGGCCAGCGTGGAGACGATGCGCTCGACGTCGACACGGTCGAAGGAAGGGCCCGCCTGCGGCGGCGCCGCGGCGGCCTGGGCGCACCCCGCGACGAGCAGGAGGGCGCCGACCCGAGCCGCGCTGAACACGACACGACGACACGAGTCTCGGGTGGCTCGCCGGGACGGGTCCGAGGACCGGATCTGGGACGGGAGTGGCTTCATGAGGTGCTCACATGGGGCGGAAGAGGTCTTCCATCGAGATCCTGAACGGCTCGCCGACGCCTGCCGGGTGCCACTCGAGAATGTCGTCTACGCGGTCGGGAGCGAAGGCGCCGAACTCGAAGCGCCAGACCCACACCACGTGCTCGGCCGGGTCGACGAGCCAGTACTCGGGGACGCGGAAGTCGGCATAGCGGGGTGGCTTCTTCATCCGGTCGACGCGGCCGGAGGTGGGGGACTGCACCTCGACGACCAGACCGGGCGTGTCCTCGATGGCGCGGCCCGGCCCCCGGCGTCACCAGCGCCTCGCCGTCGAGCACCTCGTAGCGTTTGCCGTCGTCGGGCAGCCGGGCGTAGTCCGAATACGTCCACTCGCGACGAGTGGTCGGGCTCATGGGCTCTCTCTCGGTCACGGGTGGAGGATGGAGGGGACGGCGGGGCGCCCCCATAGCTGGATCGGAATACTACTCAGTCCAGCCGTTGCGCGATCCAGAGCGTGCGATACGCCGCGGTGCCGACGGTTCCGACGGCCACCAGCGCCAGCAGGCCGAGCAGGAGCGTGCCGGGTGCCCAGCCGGCCGCCGACGTCACCGACGGGTCGAGGATGCCGCCGAAGCCCACGAGCAGGAGTCGCTCGGCCCGTTGCATGACACCGCCCTTGCAGACGACGCCCACGCTCTCGCCCCGGGCCCGGGCGTAGCTCACGAGCAGGGACCCCCCGAGCGCGGTCGCGACGGCGACCAGGGCGGGGGTCGATGCCTGGAAGAAGACCGCCAGCCCGACGAAGGCTCCCACCTCCGCGAAGCGGTCGAGCGTCGAGTCCAGGAAAGCGCCCCGGGGACCCGCGATGCCCTGCGCCCTCGCGATGCGACCGTCGAGCACGTCGGCCGCTCCCCCGAGAAGCACACCCCACCCTCCGAGATTCAGCCTGCCCGTGGCGAAGCAGTAGCCGGCCGCGACACCGAAGGCGACACCCAGGAGGTTGAAGGCCGTGGGTGACGCCCCGACGGCCAGCGACAGACGCTCGATGGGCCGCACGAACCAGTAGAACCAGCTGCGGACGAAGTTGCCGAGCACGAAGCTGCCGCGGTCGACGTCGAGCGGGTCGCCCCGCCCGGCGGCGGTGGCGGCGTACACGGGCATCGACGCGAACGCCAACGCGAGGAGGCCGAGGAGAACGACGAGATCGGTTCTCACGATTTCAACTCCCGCGGGGGCAGGGTCAGGAGCACCCAGATGGCGCGCGGCCACAAGAAGACGATGGGCAGCGCGCGCTCGAGCCGGGTCAGGTGGATGGTCCTGCCTGTGTGGCGCTCGACCTTCCGGACGATGTAGGGCAGCCAGTTCGCGAAGGTCACCATGTGCTTGAGCCAACGCGCGGTGGCCCGGATCTTGGACCGGCGGAAGTGGCGGCGCCACCGGCGGCGTTGCGCGGCGGGCACCTCACCGGACAGTCGGTAGCGGGCATCGAGTCCGGCGTCTGGCGCGCCCTCGTCCACGCGCTCCAGGAGCCCCGCCTCGACTCCGTGCTCGAGCACCGGCGGGAAGATCTCCCTGAAATGACCCTCCTGGGCCTCGAAAATCCGTGTCGAGCGGTTCTTCGCCTCGGGCCTGAACTCGCCGCTGTAGCAGACTTCCAGGAGGCGTCGGCCGAGGGCCGCGGCGTCGACGGTCTCTGCCGGGTCCAGGTACGGCGCGAGCCACTGCAGCACTCCACCGCGGGCCCGGGCCAGGCAGTCGGCCACCCACTCGCCGTCCTCCGGGGTCGCCTCCCAGATCGTCCGCACCCGCTGAACCAGCCGGCCCAGCAGGAAGTGGTCGGGCGGGTCGTCGCCGAGCGCGCGCTCGAAGTGCTCGCTGCTGACCACGAGACACTTGGCGATCCCGGCGGCACCGTCCTCCGGTGCGTAGGCGATGGTGTTCGGGGGAAGGACCCGGGCCAGTCTCGTCATGAGCCAGACGGGCCGGTGCAGCTCGTGCGCGGCCGCCAATCCCGCGTAGAAGGATCGGTAGTCGCTCACGACGACCACGAAGTCGAGTGCGCTGTGAGGGTCCGGGCTCGTCTTGAGGAGACGCGACCCGTACAGGATAACCGCACGAACGTGACCACCCGACGCGTCCACGAGGGAACGTGCGAGGCCTTCGGCGCCGGTCATCCGGCGGGCACCTCTCCGCGCATTGCCGAAAGTCGCTCCTTCATCATATTCCGCATCCGGTCGATGAAGGCCGTAGGGTCTGCGGCCGGATCGGTCCACTCCAACGTTCCGACATGCGCCATCTTGCCTTCGACAGTGGACAGTCCACGCACGAAGTCCTTGAACTTGGCGGCTCGCCAGAAGCCGTCGGCGACGTAGAGGTACACTGTCCACGGGCGCGCCGCGAGTATCCGCGAGAGCGCGCCTTTCTTGAAGCGTCCGAGCTCACCGTTCCTGGTGCGGGTGCCCTCCGGAAAGATCGCGAGCGGCACGTCACTCGTGGCGGCCGCCTCCGACAGGTCGTCGAGCGATCGACGGATCTCGTCGGCGTTTGCCGAGGGGTCGACCGTAGGGTATTGATACAGCCGAATCATTTGGGAGATCACGGGAATCCAGCGGGCGGTATAGCGCTGCCTCGTCACGATTCTGGGGTAGGCGGACGCCACCGTCTGGATCACCAGCGGAATGTCCAAGAGCGACTGGTGGTTCATCACGATCAACACGCCCGGTCTGCCGGGAACGATTCGATCCGGCTTCGGAATCGTGCAGCCGCTGAAGAACGCCACCGGCCGCGTGGTGAGCCACGCCATGCAATGGATCCAGCGGCCGAGGACCGATCTGCGGCTGGACGGCCGCAGCTTCACCCATGGGGCGACGATGAATCGCTGCACGACTTCACCCCACAGAAGCGAGAGCGACGCAGACGCTACGGCCATCCAGGCTCGAATGTGCAACCGCGGACCTCTCTGAACGCGGGTTCGGGGGACGAATGCCGCCATCCCGGGACGGAAGGCGAACGCTAACCGCCCCCGACAGCCATCATCAAGACGATACGTGACATGAACGAAGCGGACACCAAGACGAGACCCGACCAGGCGAACCCGGAGTACACCTACTACGCCTACCGCATGTGCGTGGGGGCGTACTTCGAGATGCCCACCTCCGACGCCCGCGCCCTGCTCCCCGACCATCTTGAGCCGCTCGAGGTGCGTCACGACCGGAGCATCCTCGCGATCACCGCGTTCCACTTCACCGAGAGCCTGGTCGGCGAGTACTACGAGGTCGTCCTGGCCGTGGTGGTCCCGCCGATGGTCGAGCCCGGCAAGCCGCTACCGAAGGCGGCCTTCTTCCCGTTCATGGTCGGGACGTCGACGGAGGCGTCGCGCGAGCACGCGATCGAGCGTTGGCACCTGCCCCACTACATGAAGAACGTCGATATCGCCTTCGACGGTGACGACAAGGAGGTCACGGTCACGGTGCGTGATGGGGACGAGCCGGTCCTCGAGCTGCTGGTGACCGACTACGACTTCGAAGACGGGACGAACGTGTACAGCTGTTTCTCGGTGAACGCCACCGACCGGTACAAGGTCAACATCTTCATGGAAGCCCCGCACGCGGAGCACGAGGAGGAGCGCGGCTCCCTGACGCTGCACGAGCACCCCATGACCGCCGGCCTCACCATCGAGGACGTGGAGACGTACCCGTTCCGCGAAGAGTGGTACAAGACGGGGATGCAGACGTTCGAGCGGCTGGAGAGCTTCTGACCGACGGGCGGCGTCATTTCGTCATCCTGAACCCGGCGGCGGGTCGCCGCCGGGGCCGAAAAAGGCTCGCCGCCTATCAACGCCTCCTCCGGGAGGAGCTCGACGACGTCACCTTCGCGTCGACGGGCCACGCGGGCGAGGAGCGCGAGCTCGCGGACCGCGCCGTGGCGGAAGGCTACGACGTGGTGGTCGCCGTCGGTGGCGACGGCACGTGGAGCGCCGTGGCGGACCGCATCGTGGCGAGCGGCCGCGAGGACGTCGCGCTCGGAATCCTTCCCAGCGGGACCGGCAACGACTTCGGGCGGAACTTCGGATACGACCCGCGCAGCCTGCAGGTCGCCGTGCGCATACTCGCCCAGGGCCACGTCCGCACGATCGACATCGGGCGGGTGGACTCGCCCAGCACGCCCGACGTCGGGCCCGAGCACATGGAGCCGCGTCATTTCCTGAACGTGGTCGGGTTCGGGTTCGACATTGCGGTGATCGACGCCGCGGCGCGCGCGCGCTTCCTCAAGGGGGAGCTGCTCTACAAGGTCACGGCGCTACAGCAGCTCTTCAGGTTCGACGGCTTCGGCTGTCATCTCGAGCCCGGGAGCGGCGAGCCCCGCGATGGCACCCACCTCATGCTGACCGTGTCCAACGGGCGCTACTTCGGAGGCGGCTTCCCCATCGCGCCCAATGCCACCATCACGGACGGGCTCCTGCACGCGTGCCGGATCGGCGACGCGAGCCCATTGGGGCGGCTGCAGCTGTTCAACAAGGCCGAGAAGGGCACCCACGTGACCTCCGAGAAGGTGGAGATCGTCAGCGACGCGACCTTCCGCCTGACCTTCGAGGATCCTCCCCGCTTCGAGGTCGACGGGGACGTCTTCCGGGCCGCCGAGCGCACGGTGCAGCTCAGCGTGCTGCCGGACCGCCTCAGGGTGGTCGCCCCACGCGGCTGACCTGTTCCGAGTCCCACGGCCGTCGGCACGGACTTTGCGACACAAAGTTCTTGACGCGACCGTACACTCGAGTACAGGATAGGGTGATGAACCTACCCGCCCGCGATCTTCGGACCCCCGAGCGAGAGCCCGTCGCGCTGCACGACCGAGCGATGGACAACCTGCGCTTCATCCGCGAGACGATGGAGCGCTCGGCCTCGTTCACCCACGTCTCCGGCATCGGCGGCGTCGCGATGGGCGTGATCGCGCTGACGGCGAGCTTCTTCGCCTCCGCGGCGGCTGCGCCCCTGAGCTGGCTGAGCGTCTGGATCGGGGCGGCAGTCCTGTCGTTCGCGGTGGCCATCCTGACGATGGCGCGGAAGTCCCGGGCCGAGGGCATCCCGCTCCTCAC
>JASFUR010000239.1:0-5675 GCA_050050215.1 Gemmatimonadota bacterium | reverse complement strand
AAGGAGATTCTCGCGGCGGAAGGCGAGGTCTGTGAGAAGTGCGGCCGACCGATGCTCGTGCGCTGGAACCGGTTCGGGCGGTTCCTGGGCTGCTCCGGCTATCCGGAGTGCAAGAACACCCGCTCCCTCGACGGGATCGATCCCGAGGGCAAGAATCTCGGTGAGCACCCCGAGGAGGGACGCACCGTCCGGGCCAAGGTCGGCCCCTACGGACCATACGTAGAGCTCGAGTCGCCGACCGAGGACCAAAAGCCCAAGCGCGTGAGCCTCCCGAAGGGGAAGGAGCCGGACGACGTCGATCTGGAGTACGCGGTGAAGCTGCTCCAGCTGCCGCGGACCGTGGGCCAGGATCCGAAGTCCGGCGACGAGATCGTGGCTGGGATAGGGCGATTCGGTCCTTTCGTCCGACGGGGAAAGACGTTCGCCAGCCTCAAGGGGAACGAGGCGCTCTGGACCGTCTCCTTGGAGGAGGCGGTCGCCATGCTCGACGCCAAGGCGGCGGGGAAGCGCGTTCCGCTCAAGGAGCTCGGCAAGCACCCCGACACCGGGGACGAGGTCGTCGTGCTGTCGGGTCGGTACGGCCCCTACGTGACCGACGGCAACGTCAACGCCACGCTCCCGAAGGGTACCGAGCCGGACGAGGTCGATCTCGAGACCGCCGTCCGGATGATCGCCGAGAAGGCCGCACGCGGCGGCAAGAAGGGGCGCGGCCGGAAGAAGAAGTGAGCCGCCCGGTCACCGTCGTCGGCGGAGGCCTCGCCGGCTGTGAGGCAGCCCTCCAACTCTCTCGCGCGGGCTGCATGGTGCGCCTCGTCGAGATGCGGCCGGTGCGCACCACGGAGGCCCATCAGACCGACCGCCTCGGCGAGCTGGTGTGCACGAACTCCTTCAAGAGCGAGGCTCCCGCCAACGCGCATGGGCAGCTCAAGAGGGAGATGAGGGCCCTGGGCTCGGTGCTCCTCGAGTCCGCCGACAAGGCCCGCGTGGCGGCCGGCTCTGCGCTCGCGGTCGATCGAGGCCTCTTCTCCGACGCCATGACCGCGGCCGTCGAGTCCGAGCCGGGCATCGACCTGGTGCGCGACGAGTGCACCGACCTGCCCGAGGGACCGGCCATCGTGGCGACCGGGCCGCTGACCTCGGACGCGCTGTCGGCGGCGATCCAGGGGCTGCTCGGCGACGGCGGGCTGGCATTCTTCGACGCGATCGCGCCGATCGTGCACCGGGACAGCCTGGACGAGTCGATCGTCTTCGCCGCCGGCCGCTTCGACGAAGACGCCGACTACCTGAACTGTCCCATGTCGAAGGAAGAGTACGAGTCCTTCGTGGCCGAGCTCACGGCCGGACAGGCCTACGAAGGACATGACTGGGACGCCGTGCCCTACTTCGAGGGTTGTCTGCCCATCGAGGTCATGGCGTCGCGCGGCCCCGAGACGCTCCGTTTCGGCCCTATGAAGCCGATCGGCCTCACGGATCCACGGACGGACGCGCGGCCGTGGGCGGTGGTACAGCTCCGCCGCGAAGACCGTGCGGGCCAGATGTGGAACCTCGTAGGCTTCCAGACCCGGCTGAAGGTCGGCGAGCAGGGGCGAATCTTCCGGATGATCCCGGGGCTGGGGGACGCCGAGTTCCTGCGCTGGGGATCGATCCACAGGAACAGCTACCTGAACTTCCCCGAGTGTCTCGTCGAGCACGGTGCGCATCCCTCGCGACCGGACCTCGTCTTCGCCGGCCAGCTCACCGGCGTCGAGGGATACACGGAGTCGGCGGCGAGCGGGATTCTCGCCGGGATCAACCTGGCGCGGATCGTCTCCGGCCTGGAGCCCGTGGTGCCGCCTCCCACGACGATGCTCGGGGGCCTCCTCCGGTATCTGCGTGACGCGAAGCCCGGCCGCTTCCAGCCGATGAACTCCAACTGGGGCCTGGTGGACCCGCTCGACCGACGGGTGAAGGACAAGAAGATGAAGCGGGAGATGCTCGCCGAGCGCGCGCAGACGGACTTTCTGGCGTGGATGGAAGCGAGCGGCATCGAGCCGACCGCCGCGCGGGCCACGCCGTGAGCGACGAGCCCGAAGCTGCCCGCAGCCCGAGCCACGAGGTCGAGGAGTTTCTCAAGCACCTCCGCGACGAGCGACAGCTGTCCCCGAACACCCTGAAGGCCTACGCGAAGGACCTGTCCGAGCTCACGCACTTCCTCGACCAGTACCTGGGGGGTGAAGGGTGGTCGTGGGGCGACGAGGAGGTCGACCGGCTCGCGTTGAGGGGCTTCATGGGCTGGTGCGGCCGGAAGGGCCTGTCCAAGCGCACCGCGGCGCGCCGTCTGGCCGCCGCGAAGTCGTTCTTCCGGTTCCTCCACCGCGAGAACCGCATCGACTCGAATCCGGGTCGGAGCGTCCGGGGTCCGAAGCTGGAGAAGCGGCTACCGGGCCACCTCGCGGCCGGAGACGTGAAGGAGGTCTTCGACTTCGCCGAAGGCGAGGCCGCCCGCAACACGCTGGCGGGCACGCGCACGCTCGTCATCCTCGAGCTCCTCTACGGGAGCGGGCTCCGGCTCTCGGAGCTGCACGGGCTGGACGTGGGCGTCGTGGATGCGCACTCGGGCCAGGCTCGGGTCCTGGGGAAGGGGCGCAAGGAACGCATCGTGCCGGTGACCGAGCGGGCGCTGCGCGCGATGGCCCGCTACGAGCTCCGACGCGCCGAGGTCGCGGATCGGACCTCCGGTCCCCTTCTGGTGAACCAGCGTGGTGGACGGCTCTCGAAGCGGTCGATCCAGGCCGCGGTGAAGCGCTGCTTCGACGAGGCGGCGGGCGCCCGTGGCCTCTCGGCGCACGCCCTCAGACACACGTTCGCCACGCATCTCCTGGAGGCGGGGGCGGACCTCCTGGCCGTGAAGGAGCTGCTCGGCCACGTGTCCCTCTCGACGACCCAGATCTACACGCACACCAGCAAGGAACGCCTCTTGCGCGTGTACAAGGACGCCCATCCCCGTTCGGGGTGAACGTCTGCCAGATCGGCAGCATTCCCATTAGATTCGGGACCCCTTCCTTCCAGACCGACATGCCATGAGTCGTCAGGTCCGTTCCACCACCGTTCTCGCCATTCGCCAGGATGGCCGCGTCGCCATGGGCGGGGACGGCCAGGTCACCATGGGCGACACCATCGTGAAGGGGAGCGCCCGCAAGGTGCGGGTCTTGAAGGACGGACGCTTCCTCGCGGGCTTCGCCGGCGCGGTGGCCGATGCGTTCACGCTCTTCGAGAAGCTCGAGGAGAAGCTCGAACGTTATCCCTCCAACATGATGAAGGCCGTGGTCGAGCTGGCGAAGGACTGGAGGACCGATCGGTACCTGCGGAAGCTGGACGCGCTTCTGGCGGTGGCCGACTCGGATCACCTGTTCATGGTGAGCGGGACGGGGGATGTCATCGAGCCGGACGACGGCGTGCTCGCGATCGGCTCAGGCGGATCGTACGCGCTTGCCGCGGCACGGGCATTGAAAGAGCACTCGACGCTCGATGCGCAGACGATCGTGCGCCGGTCCCTGGAAATCGCCGGGGACATCTGCATCTACTCCAACCAGGACATCGTCGTCCTCGAGCTCGGGGCGGAGAACGAAGGGGAGGAAGGATGAGCGTGGAGATCGTGGCTGACGAACGGGCGACCCCCGACACGGAAGGCGACAAGGAGGAGCTGGTCTGGCTCGACGAGCTGACGCCCAGGCAGATCGTCGCCGAGCTCGACAAATACATCGTGGGTCAGGACGACGCGAAGAAGTCGGTCGCCATCGTTCTGCGGAATCGCTGGCGACGGCAGCGCGTCGAGGACGAGATGCGCGCCGAGATCGCGCCGAACAACCTGATCCTCATCGGCCCCACGGGCGTGGGAAAGACGGAGATCGCCCGCAGGCTGGCAGGTCTCGCGGGGGCGCCGTTCATGAAGGTCGAGGCGTCGAAGTTCACCGAGGTCGGCTACGTGGGTCGCGACGTCGAGTCGATGATCCGCGATCTGGTCGACATCTCGATCAACCTCGTGCGTGCCGAGCGCGAGTACGACGTGCAGGACCTCGCGGACACCCGGGTCGACGAGCGCCTGCTCGACCTCCTGTTGCCCGCCTCCAACCCCGAGCCTCCCAAGCAGGAGGCCGAGGACGAGCACGCGCATATCTTCCTGGCCGGTCCCGACGGGGTGGAGAGCCAGGAGGAGGACGCGACGGCGGAGCGCCGCAAGCGGACGCGGGAGAAGCTCCGCAAACTGCTCGTCGACGGGAAGCTGGAGGATCGGGAGATCGAGATCGAGGTCACGCAGTCCCCCTCCATCGACGGGATGATGATCCCCATGGGGGGCGGTGAAGGGATGGACCACAACTTCACCGAGATGCTCCAGGACATGCTACCGAAGAAGACGAAGCGGCGCACCGTGTCCGTTTCCGAGGCCCGCCGCATTCTCCTGCAGGACGAGCTGGACAAGCTCGTCGACATGGACGAGGTCGTGAACGAGGCCATGTACCGCGCCGAGGAGATGGGCATCGTTTTCCTCGACGAGATCGACAAGGTGGCGGGGTCGCGTGGTGCCCAGGGCCCCGACGTGAGCCGGGAAGGCGTTCAGCGGGACCTGCTGCCCATCGTCGAGGGCTCCACGGTCGCGACGAAGTACGGGCTCGTGCGCACGGACCACATGCTCTTCATCGCGGCCGGCGCGTTCCACGTTTCCAAGCCGTCCGACCTGATCCCGGAGCTGCAGGGGCGCTTCCCGATCCGCGTCGAGCTGAAGCGGCTCGACGAGGCCGATTTCGTGCGAATCCTGAAGGAGCCCAAGAATGCGCTCCTGACCCAGTACGCGGCCATGATCGAGACCGAGGGCGCCAAGGTGGAGTTCCTCGACGACGGCATCCAGGAGATCGCGCACATCGCGATGGATCTCAACGAGCGCATGGAGAACATCGGCGCCCGGCGCCTCCAGACCGTCATGACGACGTTGTTGGAAGAAGTGCTTTTCGAGCTTCCGGAGAGCGCGGCGGGCTCCGATACGATCCGAGTGGACCGGGAGTTCGTGCGCGAGCGCCTGAAGAAGGTCGCCGAAGACGAAGACCTGAGCCGCTACATCCTCTAACGCAGGCCATCTGCCCGACATGACCGTACGACACTTCCTCTCGATCCCGGACTTCGAAGCCGACGATCTCACCGCGTTGCTCGACCGCGCGGGCCGTCTGAAGCGAGGTGAGGACCGCTCGACGCTCACGGGGAAGAGCCTGGCCATGATCTTCCGGAAGAGCTCCACACGGACGCGGGTGTCGTTCGAGGTGGGCATGACCCAGCTCGGTGGGCACGCGCTCTTCCTATCCGATCGGGACAGCCAGATCGGCCGGGGCGAGCCGATTCCCGACACCGCGAGGGTGCTGTCGGGATACGTCGACGGCATCATGATCAGGACGTTCGCGCAGGCCGAGGTGGACGAGATGGCCCGCTACGCGAGCGTTCCGGTCATCAACGCGCTCACCGACTTGCTGCATCCGTGCCAGATCATGGCCGACCTCCAGACGGTCATCGAGGAGTTCGGCCCGGAGCTGACGGAGCGGCGCATCGCGTGGATCGGCGACGGAAACAACATGGCCAACTCCTGGATCAATGCGGCGTGGCGTCTGGGCTTCGAGCTCAGGCTCGCGTGTCCGGAGGGCTACGATCCC
>JASFUR010000238.1:0-5689 GCA_050050215.1 Gemmatimonadota bacterium | reverse complement strand
CCGGTCGTGACCTCCGTGACCGGATGCTCCACCTGGATCCGCGTGTTCATCTCGATGAAGTAGAACGACTTGTCCTTGTCGAGCAGGAACTCCACGGTACCGGCGCCGACGTAGTCGATGCCCTTGGCGGCCTTCACGGCGGCCTCGCCCATGGCGGCCCGGAGCTCCGGCGTGAGCGCGGGCGAGGGGGCTTCTTCGATCAGCTTCTGGTGGCGTCGCTGGATGGAGCACTCACGCTCCCCGAGGTGCACCACCCGGCCGTGGCTGTCGCCGAAGACCTGGATCTCGACGTGTCGGGGCTGGAGGAAGCAGCGCTCCAGATACACGCTCGAGTCCCCGAACGCCGCCTCCGCCTCCGTCCGAGCGGCGGTGAAGAGCTTCTCGAACGTGTCCGGCGTCTCGGCGATCCGCATGCCCTTTCCGCCACCACCGGCGGTGGCCTTGATCATGATCGGAAAGCCGATGTCTGCCGCGGCGGCCTTGGCCTCGTCGATGTCGTCGATGACATCGGGCGAGCCGGGCACGGTCGGGACGCCCGCCTCCATCATCAGACGACGGGCGGTGGCCTTGTCGCCCATGGCACGGATCTGGTCCGGCGTCGGGCCGATGAAGGTGATGTCCGAGCGCGCACAGATCTCGCTGAACTCGGCGTTCTCGGCCAAGAAGCCGTACCCCGGGTGGATCGCTTCCGCGCCCGTGACCTCGGCCGCGGCGATCAGTCGGGGAATGTTGAGATAGCTGTCGGAAGCCGGAGGGGCACCGATGCACACGTCCTCGTCGGCGAAGCGCACGTGAAGCGACTCCCGGTCCGCCTCCGAATACACGGCGACAGTCTGGACGCCGAGCTCGTGGCAAGCTCGCACGATCCGCAGGGCGATCTCCCCGCGGTTGGCTATGAGGACCTTCTTGAACAAGGCTCGACTGAGCTCAGCTGGGATCGACGCGGAAGAGCACCTGCCCGAACTCGACCGGCTGGGCGTTCTCGACGCAGACCTCGACGACGGTCCCCGAAACCTCGCTCTCCAGCTCGTTCATGAGCTTCATCGCCTCGATGATGCAGAGCGTGTCGCCCGGCTTCACACGACTGCCCGACTGTACGTAGGGCGGCGCGTCGGGCGCGGGTGACTGGTAGAACGTCCCCACCATGGGCGCGGTGACCTCGACGAGATTGCTGGACGCGGCCGACGCCTCGGAGTCCGAGGCCGTCCCGCCGGCCTCGGGAGTCGCCGGCGCCGTGGGAGCCGGTGCCGCGGCCGGCGCCGCGCCAGGAGCCACGAAGCTCACCGGCGCGCCTTCAACGACGGGCGTCTTGCACAGCTTGACCCGGGTTCCTCCGCGCTCGATCTCGAGCGAGTCGACACCGCTCTCGTCGAGAACCTTGATGAGACGCTCGACGAACTCGAGGTCGATCATGCGTTCACCCGCGAGAGGTACTTGTCCTCGCTCCAGTCGATCTTCAGCACATCGCCCTCCTCGATGAAGAGCGGGACCTGGATGACGGCCCCGGTCTCGAGTGTAGCCGGCTTCGAGGCCCCTTGCGCCGTATCACCCCGCAGCCCGGGGTCGGTCTGGGTCACCTCGAGCTCGACGAACTGGGGCAGCTCCACGCTGATGACGTTGCCGTCGTGGACCAGACCCTCGCACTCCATGTTCTCCTTCAGGTACTGCAGCTCATGCTCTCCGAGCAGATCGCCGGCGATCGGGATCATCTCGAAGGTGTTGGCGTCCATGAAGTAGTACAGCTGGCCGTCCGTGTAGCTGTAGTTGACCGGACGGCGCTCCAGGCGCACGTCGTTGACCTTCTCGCCGGAGCGGTACGTACGCTCGACGACCGAGCCGCTGAGGACGTTCTTCAGCTTGGTGCGTACGAACGCACCCCCTTTGCCGGGCTTCACGTGCTGGAAGTACGTGATTGCCCAGAGCTCGCCATCGATCTCGATGACCATCCCGTTACGGAAGTCGGCCGTACTGGCCATATGGCCTCGTGGTTTCGGGTCGCGGAGCGGCCTCTCAGGCCCCTAGTCGGGCCACCAGGCCCCGGAGCCCAAGAAGATAGCTATGGACGCCGAAGCCATAAACCACGCCTGCGGCTGCCCCCGAAAGGTAGGAGTGGCGCCGGAAACGCTCGCGGCGAGCCGTGTTCGAGAGATGCACCTCGACGAACGGGCGCTCGACCCCGAGAAATGCATCGAGCAACGCGATGGACGTGTGGGTCAAGGCTCCGGGGTTGATGAGGAAGCCGTCGACCCGCTTCGAGGCGTCCTCGATGAAGTCGAGGATCTCCCCTTCGTGGTTGGACTGGAACGTCTCGAGCTCGGCACCGAGCTCGGCAGCCAGGTCGGCGAGCTTTCCGTTCACGTCGTCCAGCGTGTCGGTTCCGTAGACCTCCGGCTCACGCTTGCCGAGGAGGCGGAGGTTGGTCCCGTGGATGACTGCGATCTTCATGGCCGCTGCCCGGGCTTCCAACCGAGGAGGCCCTCGAAGTAGTCTCCGATCGTCGGCCCGGACGGCTCCTCGGCGGGCGTCTCTTCCTCGGCGTCACCGTGGAGGTTGAACGGTGAGTCGGCCTCGTCGTGAGCCTCTTCGCCGCTCTGCGAGAGCTCGCGCGCGAGGGCTTCGACTTCCTCCTCCGCCTCCTCGGAAAGCACCGGCTCCTCCTCCAGGCCCTCGCCGGACTCCAGCTCGTCGATGCGCCGTCGGAGGTCGTCGGCTTCGGGATCGAGCGACGCCAGGTGACGGTAGACCTCTATCGCCTGGCCTACGGCACCCTGTTTGACGTAGAGCTCGGCGAGAGTCCGGGTGTAGACGGGCTCGCCCGGCTCATGGTCGTCGTCCGAGGAGGAGGGAGGCGCCTTCTCGCCCGCCTCGTCGGTCGCTTCCTCCGGCTCTTCGGCCTCCGTCTCCGATGCAATGGGGCGGAGCGCGTCCATATCGACCACCACTTCCTCCGAGCTCGTGGCTTCGTCGCCGCCCGCGTCCCCGGTGTCGGCGGCCTCGGACATGAGCCCCACCATCGTGACCTCATCCTCGGCCTGCTCCTCCTCGGCCTGCTCCTCCTCGGCTTGCTCGGGCTCGGCGGGGGCGAGATCGGCCAGATCGACCGCTTCCTCGTCGGCCGCCGCGGGCTCGTCGGGAGCCAGCGCCGCGAGGTCCATGACCGTCTCCTCCTCCTCGGTTGGCGCCAGGTCGCTCAGCTCCATCACCGGCTCCTCTTCGGGCTCGGGGGCGAGGTCCGCCAGTGCCACCGGCTCCTCTTCTTCCTCCGGCTCGGGAGCCAGATCCGCCAATGCCACCGGCTCCTCCTCCGGCTGCGGCGCCGACGGGGCGAGGTCGGCCAGGTCGACCGCTTCCTCTTCGTCTTCGTCGGCCACCGAATCGTCGGGAGCCAGCGCCGCGAGGTCCACGACCGTCTCCTCCTCCTCGGTCGGGGCCAGATCGCTCAGCTCCATCACCGGCTCGTCGGGAGCGAGGTCCGCCAGCGCCACCGGCTCTTCTTCTTCCTCCGCCTCGGGAGCCAGGTCCGCCAGCGCCACCGGCTCGTCTTCGGGCTCCGGCGTCGCCGGGGCCAGGTCCGCGAGGTCGATGACTTCCTCTTCGGCCTCTTCGGCCGCCGCCGGCTCGTCGGGAGCCAACGCGGCGAGGTCCATGACGGTCTCCTCCTCCGGTTCCGGGGCCAGATCGGCCAGATCCACCGTCGCCCCTTCGGCGTCGGACGGGCCGAGGTCGGCCAGATCCATCACCGGCTCCTCGTAGCCCTCACCGGACAGCCCGGGCACGTCGCCGATCGGCTCAGCCTCGAGTTCCGCGTCGACCCCATCCTCTGCGACCTCGGCGGGCGCGAGGTCGTCGAGGTCGAGAACGGGCTCCTCGGTCGGGAGCTCGGCTTCCAGCTCGGGCGCGAGGTCCCCCGCCATGCCGATGTCGGGCGACTCGGATTCGACCTCCTCCGATGCCAGAGACCCGAGGGAATCAAGATCGATGAGAGGCTCGTCGGACATCTCGTCGGACGCCGTGGACGCCTCCCGTGCGAGCTCCGGCCCGGACGCGTCCACCTCGAGCTCGAACGGGGACTCGGCGACCGTGTCCTCCGGCTCGGGCGCGATGTCCGCTTCGGCCTCCGGAGCCGGAGGGGCTACGCCGGGCGTCTCCTGGACCTCGAATCCTACCGGCGCCCCGGCGATGTCGAGCACGTCCTCCGCAGCCGACTCCTCCTGCGGGAGCGGCGGTGGCTCGGCAACCGCGGTGGCGCTCGCCCCGGCGGCTTCCGCGGCCTGGTATCTCGGATCCAGCGAAACCAGGCGATCTCTCACCTCGGCCGCCTCGTCGTCACCGTTCTGCTCGAGAACCTTCAGGAGGGACTGCAGCGCATTCACATTCTCGCCGTCGAGCTCGAGCGCGTGCCGGGCGGCGATGCCCGCCTCCTCCACCATGCCCTGCTCTACATAGAGTTGGGCTGCGACGACGTGACCCGGGACGAATTGGGGATGGCGTGCCAGTCCTTCGTTCAGGAGTCGGACGGCTTGTTGGACCTCTCCGGCGCGCCGATAGGCGTCGGCCAAGGGGGCGAAGACCCTCCCCTCCGGGTCACGCTCCGACTCGAAGACGCTTCTGAGGGTCCGGATTTCCTGCTGGAGTACCTCGGTCACGCGGGCTCCGGAGCAAGGGGGAGCGGGGAGAGCCTAGCCTCCCGGGGGGCAGCCACGAAGATAGGAAGGGCGCGGAAAAAGTGTCAACGAAGTTGATGGGCGTCGAAGCCCACCACGTCCGTTGAGACCCTGTATCCGACCGGTTATCCTTCCTGGCCCATCGCGAGGGGTTTTTGTCCACCCAACACGGGTCGCTGGAGAAGCAGTCCTATGATGCGTCAAATGCGGGAAATGACGAAGCCACTCATCATGCTGGCTTTGCTCGCCTTCGTGGCGCTCATGGTCTTCCAGTGGGGAATGGACATCACCGGTCGTAGCGGAGGCGCCGTGGGGGAGATCGGGTCCGTGAACGGAGACCCCGTCTACTACGAGCAGTACATGGCGGCGTACCGGCAGCTCTACGAGCAGGCTCAGAGCTCGCAGGACGAGATCATCACCACCCAGCAGAACTCGGAGATCGAGGACCAAGCCTTCGACCAGGTCGTCACCCAGCTGTTGATCCAGCAGGAGCTCAGCAGCCGTGGCATCACCGTCACGGACCAGGAGGTCAGCCAGGCCGCCCAGGTCAACCCTCCGGACTATCTCGCGCCGCAGTTCATGAGCCCGTCCGGCGGACTCGACCTCCAGCAGTACCAGAGCTTCCTGGCGTCCCTCCCGCCCGATCAGCTGCTCATCCTGGAGTCCTACTACCGAGACGTCATTCCACGCTCGAAGCTGCTTCGACAGGTCGGGTCCGGGATCTACATCCCCGATACGGAGCTCTGGCAGCGCTACCGCGACCAGAACGAGTACTCGGAGATCCAGTACGTGCCGATCGATCCCGACGAACGCTACGAGGATTCGGAGTTCACGATCTCCGACGCGGAGATCGAGGACTACTACGACACGCATCAGGAGGAATTCGAGGTTCCGGCCCGGGCCACGGTCCTCTTCTCGGTGATCGACAAGACGCCCACGGCCGCCGACACGGCTGCCTCCCGTGAGCATGCGGTCGAGCTCCGACAGGAGATCCTGGACGGAGCCGACTTCGCAGAGGTCGCGCA
>JASFUR010000237.1:0-5691 GCA_050050215.1 Gemmatimonadota bacterium | reverse complement strand
CGTACTCCTGATCGTCACGCCGCACGGGCTGCTTGAACTCTCCCTCGACGGCACGGTCCCGGAACGTCACCTCCTCGATGCGATCGGCAGCGAGGTGCTCCGTGAACTCGGTGTACGAGAGCTCGGCGACCGGGTTGTCCTGCCGCCCGACGATCTGGATCGCGAACAGCAACATCAGGGCCATCATCATCAAGAACGCGGCGTTCTTGGAGATGCGTCCCAGGCGGTTGCCCTGGTCGTCGGATCTGTTCGGGTCGTTTTCTGACATCAGGCTATTCAGGCGAGCCGGTCGGTGGAAATGTAAGGCTCGCGATATAAGGCAAATGGCGAAAGTCTTCCGCGTAGTCCAGCCCATACCCCACAAGGAACGCATTGGGTGCATCGAAGCCGACCCACCTCGGCTCGGGTGCTCCGTTGGGCAATTTCTTGTGCAGCAGCGCACAGACCTCCACGCTGGCGGGTCCCATCGACAGAAGGAGAGGACGGAGCTTCGCCAGGGTCGTTCCACTGTCCACGATGTCCTCGACGAGAAGCACGGCGCGCCCCTCCAGCGACGAGGCCGGTTCGTACCGCAACTCCACCTCCCCGCTCGACACGGTGCCCTTGCCATAGCTGGAGGCGACCAGGAAGTCGATCTGATGGGGCACCGAGATGGCACGCACGAGGTCGGCCATGAAGATGAAGGACCCCTTGAGGAGGCCGAGCACGAGCAGACGGTCTCTGTCGTCGTAGGTGGCCGAGATGTCCGCCCCGAGCGCACGCACGCGTGAATCGATCGCGTCGGCGCTGAAAACCACTCGCTCGATCGCTCCCAGTCCCGTCATCAACCGATCCCGATGCGCAGGGTCGAGCGCCGGCCCTCGCGGCCATCCCACGCCGCCCTGCCCAACCCCGGAATCCACAACACCCGCCCCCCCGCGTCGACCACGAGTGGAATCCTGTGTCGCTCCGATGGAGGGATACGAGACTCGAGCAGCACCTTCTTCACTTTCTTGGTGCCGGCGGGGAGCCGGACGCGGTCGCCGGGTCGGCGGGAGCGCACGACGAGCGGAAAGCACGGATCGTCGACCTCGAGATCCTCGACCAGGCTGTGGTCGTCGACCCCCCGCCCCCCCCAGGACACCGGCACGGAGCTACCCGCCAGCACGACGGTCCCCCGGCCCGGCGACCGGTCCGGGATGTGGAGCGGCCGATCCTCGCCGACGGGTAGCCGGCGAGCGAGCACGACGCGCTCGAGCTCGACTCCGAACGTGACGGAGTCACCCAGGTCGATGGCTCTACCGCTCCGGCCGGACTCGGAGAACTCGACGACCCGCCGCGTGGCTCCCCGATCCAGCGTGGCACCGAGCCTGTCCGCGAGCGATCGGACGACCCGTGCGCGCACCGCCGGGTGCAGCGCCAGGAACGGCTCCCGCAGGAACGAGACCCCCCCGTCGACGTCGGCGACCTCGAGGGGGCTCATCAGGGTCGGCAGCACGCTCCGCCAGGCGGCCTCGTCCTCGCCGGCCAGATCGGAGAGCCTGACGAGCGACCGGCGGGCGCCCGGCGCGACCAGACGCTCCACGTCCGGCAGGATGCGGTTCCGGAGCGCGTTGCGCGCGAAGGCCACGTCCCGGTTCGTGGGATCCTCCCGCCAGGACAGGTGCACGGCACAGGCATACGCCTCCAGCTCCGCCCGCCAGAAGTCGAGCAAGGGACGCGCGATCCATCGACTCCGCCGTGCGGGGATGCCGCGAAGCCCCTTGGCCCCGGTGCCCCGCAACAGGCGGAAGAGAACCGTCTCGGCCTGGTCGTCGGCGTGATGCGCGGTGAGCACGAGGTCGGCCCCCAGCTGATCCCGCACGCGCTCGAGGAACGCGTAGCGTGCCTCTCGGGCCTCCTCCTCCGACGACGGGGGGGTGTCCGCAGTGGCCGCGCGGAGCGGTACGTCCCACGCACGGCACAGGCCCGCCACCCAGCGGGCGTCATCCGCGCTCCCGGCCCGCATGGCGTGATCGAAGTGGGCCGCGGTCCAGTGGATCCCGGAGCGGCCGGTGTGGAACCGGGCGAGATGCAGTAGCACGCACGAGTCGAGCCCACCCGAGACGGCGACGACCACCCGGGAGGGCGCGCCCAGGCCGTCGATGCTCTCTCGGAAGCGAGCCGTGAGGGAGGCGACTTCGCTCACAGGCCCGTCTCCGTCCGAGCGCCCGGAGGAACCGGCCGACCGACGCGCTCCGTGAGCACGGCGGAGAGGATGTCCGGGCGGTCGGTCTGGATTCCGTCGACGCCCCAATCCAGGAGGCGCCGCATGTCGTCCTCGCGGTTCACGGTCCAGACCTGGACCGGAATCGAGTGCCGATGAGCCTCACGGACGAAGCGCGGCGTCACGACCTGGAGCCTGCCCCGCCGCTCCGGCACCTGGAGGACGTCGGCACCCGGCGTGTACGGGCTCCCGCCCGGCAACCTGTGGAGAAGCCAGAAGAGGAGGATCTGCACGAAGCTCGCGCCCCACGGCCCCGGGTAGCCCCGCGCGCCGCGCCGGGACTTCTCGTACTCGGCCGCGATCAGCACCCTGTGCTCGGCCCCGTGGCGCGCGATCACGCGCGCCAGGGGCTCCGCCACGGCGGGCTCCTTCGCCTCGACGTTGATGCGCATGCTCGGGAACTCCTCCAGGACCTCGTCCAGGGTCGGGATGGTGATCCCCCTCCCACGGAAGACGGGCTCGCCCTCCTCGTCGACGAAATGGTACCCCGCGTCCAGTGACTGGATCTCCGCCACGGTGTGGTCCGCCACGGCTCCGGTCCCATCGGTCGTCCGGTCGACGGTCGCGTCGTGGATGACGACCACGGCGCCGTCCTTCGAGAGCCTGACGTCCGTCTCCAACATGTCGGCCCACCATTCGTGGACCGCCAGACGGAAGGCGAAGAGCGTGTTCTCCGGAGCCAGGAGCGACCCACCGCGATGGGCTACCAGTAGGGGTGCACCTGCCAGATACGGATGGCCGGGGCGCGGGCTCCGCGCAGGCGTCACCGTCGGGAGCCCCGCGTCAGGCCGAAGCGGAGCCGCTCGCCTCGATCTGCTCGATCTCCTCGCGGCTTACCCGATGGAACTGATAGAGCACGAGGTCGATGAGATGGCTCGTCATGTCGAGCTCCGCCCGGAGCTTCTCCGACTCGTCGCTCGACGCATCGACTCCGTCTTCGAGCTCGACGACACGCTTGGCCAGGAAGTCCAGGATATCGGAGACCACCTGGGGCCTCGGCGTAGCCGGAGCCATCGAATCGGGCATGACCTCCTGCAGGAGCAGACCGCGCACGAACGCGAGGAAGCCCGGGAAGGTGAGCTGGGTGACGGGGCCCTCCTCGAGAGCCTCCTCGTCGGTGATATGCTCCCACTCGAGGTCGTTCCAATACAGGGTCTCGGCCTCGCCCAGGAGGTAGCGGCGGGCCTCCTCCGAGAGCGGGTCGCCACCCTCGGTGACCGGAGGCGCGAGGCGTCGGTCCAGGAGACGCTCGAGGCGCTCGCGGCGCGCGTCGAGGAGCGTAGTGGCGCGGTCGGTCATGTCCGTATCTCTGCATCGCTGGAGGTAGGTCGTTCGATGCGGGAAGATAGGCATCGGGGCGGTACCTGGGAAACCGGCGCCGAGGCCTCGGGAGGGGTCTGGAAACGCCTGTTCTCCCTTGCCGCAAATCGGGTAAAACGGTATGATCCGTTCGCTGCTTCAAGCGGTTTCCCGCCTCCTCCCCGAGAGGAACAGCCGCGTGATGCCGAGCGATTCCGGGCGTCCGGGCAATCAAGCCGTGTGCCGTGTAGTCCTTATAAGTCACGGCCCTTCATGGAGGGAGCCGGTGGGACGCGAGCGCGTCAGCGCTCGCGGCTGAGCGGAAGTCCGGCTCGGCTCCCCGACCGGTCCTGCCTAGGGCCGGTTTTTCGAGCGTGGATAGATGCCAAGAGCCAAGATCGGGCCGCAGAGCCCACCGCTGACTCTCTACGACCCCTCGTACGAGCATGACGGGTGCGGGACGGGCTTCATCGCAACCGTGGACGGGACCCGGAGCCACCGGGTCGTGCAACTGGCGGTCAAAGCGGTGGTGCGCCTCACCCACAGGGGCGCCGTCGGCGCCGATGCCGACTCCGGCGACGGAGCCGGCCTGACGATCCAGGTCCCCCGCGAGCTGCTGGCCGAGGATGCCGGCAGGCTGGGGCTGCCCGCGGACCGTCTGGACCGCCTCGCCGTGGCGATGGTCTTCCTCCCCGCTGACGAAGAGCATCGTCCGCAGGCCCGTGAGATCCTGGAGTCGGCTGCGAGCCGCAGCGATCTGCAGGTTCTCGGATGGCGGCCCGTGCCGATCGACCCCTCCATGCTGGGCGGCCTCGCCAAGGACACGCTCCCCGGTATCGAGCAGCTTCTGATCGCCCGTCCGGAGGGCATGGGCGAGGTCGAGTTCGACCGCGCGCTGTACCTCGCCAGGAAGCGGGCGGAAGCCGCCTACCGCGAGCACGACATCGACACGTACGTCGCGTCCATGTCGGCCCGCACGGTCGTCTACAAGGGCCTCATGGTGGCGGCGCAGCTGGAGCGCTTCTTCCCGGATCTCGCCGACGAGCGAACGGTCAGCAGCGTGGCGCTCTTCCATCAGCGCTTCGCCACGAACACGCTGCCCAACTGGAAGCTCGCCCAGCCGTTCCGGATGCTCGGTCACAACGGTGAGATCAACACCCTTCTGGGCAACCGGAACTGGATGTCGGCTCGGGAGCCCGAGCTCACCTCGTCGCTGTGGGGCGAGGACCTGGCCGAGCTCACCCCGATCATCTGGCCGATCGGCTCCGACAGCGCCTCCCTCGACGAGGCCTTCGAGCTGCTCGTCACGTCGGGAAGAGATCTGCTGCACGCGATGCGGATCCTGGTGCCCGAGGCGTGGGAGCACGACACGGAGATCGACCCGGAGCTGCGGTCGTTCTACGAGTACCACGCGTGCCTGACGGAGCCGTGGGACGGTCCGGCGGCGATCGCCTTCACGGACGGCGTGGTGGCCGCGGCGGCGATGGACAGGAACGGCCTACGACCGGCCCGCTACCAGGTCACCAACGACGGTCTGGTGATCATGGGCTCCGAGGTCGGCACGCTCGATCTGCAGCTCTCCGACGTGGTGGAGTCCGGACGGGTCGGCCCGGGCGAAATGATCGCGGTCGATACGGCCAGCGGTCGTCTCCTGGACAACGAGCAGGTTAAGGAGCGTCTGGCGGGCCTGCGCCCCTACAGCCAGTGGGTCGAGGGCAACCTCCGCCACCTGGACGACACGGCGGGTGAGGACTCCCCCTCCGAGCCCACCGATGACCTCGCCAGGGTCCAGGTCCTGCACGGGTACACTCGGGAGGAACTGAAGCAGGTCATCTCGCCGATGGCCACGAACGGCAAGGAGCCCACCGGCTCCATGGGCGACGACACGCCCCCTTCGGCGCTCACGGATCACGAGCGGCCCCTCTACACCTACTTCCGGCAGCGATTCGCGCAGGTCACCAATCCCCCGATCGACTCGATCCGGGAGCGGGTGGTGATGTCCCTGGACACGTACCTCGGCAAGCGCCACTCGCTGCTCGAGGAGAAGCCCGAGGCGGCGCGGCTCTTCCATCTGCGGAGCCCCCTGCTCTCCGATCGGGCCTGGGCGCGGCTGATGCGTTCGGCCGACGATGACCTCAGCTTCGCCA
>JASFUR010000236.1:0-5706 GCA_050050215.1 Gemmatimonadota bacterium | reverse complement strand
CCAGGCGAAGCAGGATCGTGTCCAGGATACCACCGGCCTCACCGGCGGCGACCATGTTCACGTAGAGCTCCGTGAAGACCTTGTCGTGCTTGCGCATCGCATCGGCGAGCGTGTGGCCCGACTCGACATCGTAGAGCACCTCGGAGATGGTCTTGCGGAGCGCCTGGTTCTCGGTCTGCTCGGCGAGGATGTCGAGGCTCTGCACGAGCGGCAGGCCCGAGTTGATCATCGTCGCGAACTGACGCGTGAAGATGACGATGTCGCGCGTCTTGATGCCCGTGCCGAACGTGATGTTGATCTCTTTCGGCTTCTCGCGGACCGAGACCGGAATCAGGCGCTGTCGATGGAGATGCGCGAGAACCTCGTCCTTGCTGGGGAAGTCGAGCTCCCCGGTCTGCATGTCCCCGCCCGTGGCGGGCCTGGCGCTGTACGTAAACGTGGGCATGGAGCTTATCTACCTCGTCGTGCGGGTTTACTCGTCACCCGGGGCCTTCTCGCCGACCGCCCGGAGGAGCTCGTTCGGGTCGCCCGAACGCTTGAGCGCCTCCTCGAGCGTGATCTCGCCTTTCATGTAGAGGAGCTGCAGCGCGTCGTTCATCGTCTGCATCCCGTGCTTCTTACCGGCCTGCATCAGCGAGTAGATCTGGTGGATCTTCTCGTCGCGGATCACCGCCCGGATCGCCGGCGTGCAGATCATGATCTCGGCGGCGGCGACCCGACCCTTCCCTCGCGCCCGCGGCAGGAGCGTCTGCGTCACGACGCCCTCCAGCACGAACGCCAGCTGGGCCCTCACCTGCCCCTGCTGGTGGGCCGGGAACGCGTCGATGATGCGGTTGATGGACTCGGCCGCGGAGTTCGTGTGCAGCGTCGCGAAGACCAGGTGTCCGGTCTCGGCGATCGTGAGCGCCGCGCCGATGGTCTCGAGGTCCCGCATCTCACCGATCAGGATCACGTCGGGATCCTGGCGCAGCGCGTACTTGAGCGCGGCGCTGAACGTCTGCGTGTCCGCGCCGACCTCGCGCTGGTTGATCATGCAGCTCTGGTGGCGGTGGATGAACTCGATCGGGTCCTCGATGGTGATGATGTGACCCTTCCGCTCCCGGTTCACCTTGTCGACCATCGCGGCCAGCGTGGTCGACTTGCCGGAACCGGTCGGGCCCGTCACGAGGACGAGACCTCGGGGCTTATCCGCCAGTTTGTTGATGATCGGCGGCAGGCCGAGCTTCTCGATCGAGACGATCTCGTACGGGATCTGCCGGATCGCCATCGCGACGCAGCCGCGCTGCTTGTACACGTTGCCACGGAAGCGCGAGAGGTTCTGGACGCCGAACGAGAAGTCGAGCTCGTCCTCGGTCTCGAAGCGCTTCTTCTGGTTGTCGGTCAGGATCGAGTACGCGAGCGTGAGCGTATCCTTCGGCGCGAGGACCTGGCCCGTGCGCGAGTTCGTCAGATCGCCGTCGATGCGGAGCTTCGCGGGGTTACCGACCGTGACGTGGAGGTCGGAGGCGCCCCGCTGGATCATCTCCTGGAGCAGGACCCTCAAGGAGAGCTCCTGCTTGGGAGGTGCTTGCGCGGCGGCTCCAGCCGGGTCGTTCATTCAGGATCCCCGTCGTGATTGATCAGTCGACAACCGTCGTTTCCTTCACCACTTCGTCGAGCGTCGTGATTCCGCGCTCGACCTTCTTCAGACCGTCTTCGCGCAGGGTGAGCATACCCTCCGAGCGGGCGAGATCACGAAGCTCGTCGGTGCCCATCTCGTCCATGATCGCCTTGCGGAGCGGCGTGGACATGATCATCACCTCGTAGAACCCGCAGCGGCCCTTGTATCCGGTGCCGCCGCACTGGTCGCACCCCTCGCCCTTGTAGAGCGTGTGCGCGTGCGCCCAGTTCAAGTCGACCTTCGCCGACTTGAGGTACTCTTCGGGGTATGTCGCCTCGACCTTGCACTTCGTGCAGATGCGGCGGGCGAGACGCTGAGCCGAGAGCAGGTTGAGCGCCGAGGCCACGTTGAAGGGCTCGAGGCCCATGTCGATGAGACGCGTGATGGTCGAAGGCGTGTCGTTCGTGTGGAGCGTCGACAGCACCAGGTGACCCGTGAGCGCGGCCTTGATCGCGATGCCGCCGGTCTCGAGGTCACGAACCTCACCGACCATGATGATGTTCGGGTCCTGCCGCAGGAACGCCTTGAGCGCCGCGGCGAAGGTCATCCCGATCTCGTTGCGGACGAGAACCTGGTTGATGCCGTGGATGTTGTACTCGACCGGGTCCTCGGCCGTCATGATGTTCGTGTCGATCGTGTTGATCTGCGACAGCGCCGAGTAGAGCGTCGTCGTCTTCCCGGAGCCGGTCGGGCCCGTCACGAGGACCATGCCGTAGGGCCGCTGGATGGCCCACATGAAGTCCTCCATCGCCTTCTGCTCGAACCCGAACTTGGTCAGGTCGAACGTCAGGTTCCCCTTGTCGAGGATACGGAGCACGATCTTCTCGCCGAAGATCACGGGCAGTGTCGACACACGGAAATCGACGACCTTGTTCCTCAGCTTGAGCTTGATGCGCCCGTCCTGGGGCACGCGCCGCTCGGCGATGTTGAGGTCCGCCAGGATCTTGATGCGGGAGGTCAACGCCGCCTTCATCTTCATGGGCGGCTTCATGATCTCCTGCAGCGAGCCGTCGATGCGGTAGCGCACCCGCACCTCCTTCTCGTACGGCTCGATGTGGATATCGGACACGCCCTTGTACACGGCGTCGGTCAGCAGCCCGTTGATGAACTTCACGACCGGAGCCGAATCGATCTCGGCCGCGAGCGCGGAGTAGTCCTCTTCTTCTTCCTCCTCGATGACCTCGACGTCGAGATCGTCCCACTCGTCGAGGAGGTCCGCCATCTGCCCATCGTCCTGGCCGACCCCGTAGTAGTTCTCCAGATGCTTCCGGAGCGTGTACTCTCCGACGATGACGGGCTCGATCTCGAGCTTCGAGATGAACTTGAGGTCGTCGATCGCGCTGAAATCGGTCGGGTTGGTCATTGCGACCGTCAGCATCCGTCCGACCCGGCGGAGCGGCAGCACGAGGTGCTTCTGCGCCACGTTCGCGGGGATCAGCTTCAGGATCTTCTGGTCGACGCTGACCTTGTCGAGGTCCACGGCGGGCACCCGGTATTGCTTGGCGAGCATCCGGGTGAGCTCTTCCTCGGCGACGAAGCCCAGATGCACCAACGCGTAGCCGATGCGATATCCGGAAGTCTTCGCTTCGGCCAGCCCCTCCTGGAGCTGCTCTTCCGTGATGAGCCCTTCTTTCACGAAGAGATCGCCGAGGCGGATCTCCTGAGCGACTTTTGCAGCCATCAGCGAGGGGTTCTCGAGAGGGATGTGGCGGGGGCGCGACCACGCCGAGCGTGCCTACAGAATAGGGCTGTCGACGGTCACTCTACAAGTTTCGCCTGACCCGGGCTCCCGCGAGATCCCGGAGGCCATGATCACCGTCAAGGACCCACGGTCGCGCGGGTCCGGAGACGCTCGACGGTCGCAGGCCCTATACCCCTCACCCTAATGAGGTCCTCGAGCGTCGTAAACAGTTGTTTTTCGCGGGCGGCCAGGATGCGCTCCGCGATGGCCGGTCCGATGCCGGGCAAGGTCTGGAGCTTCGCCGCATCGGCGCGGTTCAGGTCGACCCGGGCCGGGGCCGACGGCGTCGACACGCGCGTCCGGAGCCCGCCCGACGCTCGCCGGCTCGGGGGAGGAGGCGCCGAGAGGTCCAGGAAGTCCCGAATGCGCGCGAGCGTGCCGGGGCCGATGCCCCGCACCTCGAGCAGGTCCTCGGGAGCGCGAAAGACCGCCCCGTCGTCCCGCGCCCTGACGATGGCGTCGGCCGTGGACGGCCCCACGCCCGGCAGCCGGTCGAGCTCGACCTCGTCCGCGCGGTTGGGATCGAGCCGTTCCCCCTCGCCGAGGGCCTGCGAGCGGCGTGCGTCCTCCTCGGCGGCGTCCTCGCTGGCCGACAGGAGCTCCGGCAGCACGCTCGCTTCCTCCCCGCCGGGAGGCGGGGGCGGAGTACCGCGGGCGCTCCAGCCCCACCGGACGGCGCTGATGAGGACGAGCAGAATCACGGCGCGCAGCAACGCTCTCGTCTCGGCTTCGTGCATGCCCACACGGTCACAGTCGCCGCGGGGCGCTTCCATGTCGGAACCGGCCTCCGTCGGGGCTCAGCTCAACGGCAGCGAACCTCCGGTGAAGTTGAGCTGTCCGAAGAGCCCGATCTGGAACTGGGTGGACCCGGTTCTCTGCCCGACGAACGACTGTCGGTCGTCGAAGCTCACCTGCAGCCCCACGGCGAAGCCCTGCACGCTGGTGTCGAGCGAGACGTTCAGCGTTCTGCCGATCTGGTCCAGGTAGGCGACGCACTCGCTGCTCGCGGTCGTGCTCCGACAGGTGCGCTGCGAGGTGAACGCGCCCAGCACGGAGAGGCTCACCGGGCGGTCGAGTCTGCTGGCCAGCCAGCTGGGAGGCAGTAGCTGCGTGCGGATCGACACCCGGTGCGTGCGCTCGTCGCGCTCGGTCTCGCCCGTCGGGTCGTCGCCCCTCCCGATGCGCACCGCGCCCTGATACGAGGTGACGAGGTTGCGCAGCCACTGGATCGAGACGTCCACCGGAATGCGGACGTCGTCGTCCAACCGTCGCTGCGCCGCCGCGCCGCCGAACTCGATGGTGCGCACCGAGCGCACGATGCCCGAGGAGATGTTCAGCGCGCGGATGCCGGTGAAGCCCGGCATGGGGATCGTCGGGAGGCTCGCCTGCACCTCGGGCCAGCTCTTCAGCTTCGTGACCCGCCCGCTGCGCGGGTCGAGCGTGACGGCCTCCGAGCTCTGGTAGCCGACCTGCACGCCCCCACCGCCCGGCAACGTGAGCCCGGACCCGAGCCGCCACGCGTTCCGGTCGGTGATGGTCGCGGCCGTGTCGGCTCCCTGGATCCGGAACGCGTCGGCGTCCACCCAGCCGAACTGGTAGCCCGCCCCGGGATCGATCGGGTCACGATTGAAGCGCGACGACACACCCTCCTGATACGTGACCGACACCGGCCGTACGGCGCTCATGACGGACTGTACCGCCGGGGCACCCACGGCGTCGGGCTCACCGAAGATGGACAGGGCCAGCCGGCTCGGGTCGACGGCGACGGTCGCCGACCAGTCCCGTTGCCCGCGCGCGCTCCGCTCGAGCACCAGGGTGGTGTCCGCCCCCGACACGGTGCGCTCCACGAAGTTCGCGTTGCGCTCCGACTGGTACACCGTGCTCCAATCGAAATCGTTGCGCAGCCAGGGGAGGATGGTCGGCCGAAACGCCAGGCGCGTGCGCACCGTGCGGTTGGTCTCCCAGCCGAGATCGAGCCCGGCCGCTTCGCCGCGCTCGTCGCGGATGAGGTCCTGCACTCCCGCGTCGTTCACGGCCTCCTCGGGCGGCAGCAGGTCCCGCACGGTGAGCACCGCCAGGTCGGCGGTCAGGGCGGTGAGCGGCCGGAGTCGCACGTCTGCGACGCCCTGCAGGTACTCGCGCGGGATCCTCGTCGGGATCGCGACGCTGTCGCCCGGTAGCTGGATGATGCTCTCGTAGCGGAAGATCCGGCTGTCCTGCTGATGGTACGTGCTCCCGAGCGAGACCCGCTCGGGCGTGAGCCGGAGCTCCGCGTCGGCGATGTCGTCCTCGAGGAACCCGGGCA
>JASFUR010000235.1:0-5713 GCA_050050215.1 Gemmatimonadota bacterium | reverse complement strand
TCGTCGGGCGCGAAACCCGCCGGAGGCGGGGCGACGGCGTCCTGGTAGTAGATGCGGAACGCGACCGAATCCGGACTCGACTCCGACATGAAGTCGACGAGGTAGGCCACGGTCTGGCCGGCGACCCAGTCCGTGGCCCACGAAGGCTCGTGCGTCGCCGGCGTGTCCCGAGTGCCGTCGTAGAGGGTGTAGCCCTCGAAGTGCGGCGCGTGCTTCGAGCGAAGGACCATGACGCGCGTCCGAGGGCCCGCGGCGAGCCAGGGTCTCACGGTCCGCTCGTCCCCGGCAAAGGCGTTGACGACGCGTATGCGGCCTGCGACCCGCGACCATGTCCCCAGGAGGTTCCTCGCGGTCGCGTTGGCGAAGATCTCCGCATCGGGTGCGAACCGACGCGATACCTGGGGCACGTCCATGAGGTGGTCGTAGTGCGCGTGCCCCACCAGGATCGCCGAGGCACGGGACACGTCGTACAGCGAGTCGTAGACCGCCATGTGGCGGTTCACCAGCATCGTGTCGGAGTGGATGCCGACGAGGCCGGTCTCCACGAGACCCGGGTTCGTGAACAGCGGGGCTCCGAGGACCATGTCCTCGCCGCGCTCCATGATCCACCCACCCGTGCCCAGGTAGACGAGGCGTACGAAGTCCCGCTGGCCCGCCGCCAGGTCGACCGTGCCCGAGACGCCGGGCCCGACCGTGGAGAGGCACGACGACAGGCCGAGCGCCCCGACCAGCGTCAGGACGGCTCGGCGCGTCACTTGGTGGCCGCCGCCGCGGCCTCCTTGGTGCGGGCCACCCTCGCCAGGAAGCCGTCGGAGAGCCTGCGGGTGACGGGTCCCGTGCGGCCCTCGCCGATCTTCACGCCGTCGACCTCGACGCACGGCCGCACCTCACCGGTCGTCCCCGTGAAGAAGAGCTCGTCCGCGTGAGGTAGCTCCTCCACTTGGATCGCCCGTTGTTCCACGGGCAGCCCGAGCTCGTCGGCGACCTCGAGCACCACGCCACGCGTGATGCCCGACAGGATCAGGTTCGACTCGGGGTGCGTCACCACGGTCCCGTCGAAGACGCCCCAGAAGTTCTGGTGTGTGCCCTCGATGGCCACGCCGTCCCGCACGAGGATCGCGTCGTCCACGCCCGCCTCCCGGGCGTCCTGGTAGGCCATCCCATTCGGAAGCAGCAGGATCGTCTTGATGTCGACACGCATCCAGCGGCGATCCGGCACGGTGATCGCCGTGAAACCGCGATCCCAGACGTCCGCGGGGGGGCGACTCCACTCAGCCGCGTAGGCGTAGACCGTCGGCTCGACGGGGCCCTTCGGGAAGTAGTGGGTCCTCGGCGCCACACCGCGGGTGATCTGCAGATAGACCAGAGACCGATCCGCGGCGGCGAGGTCGTTCGCGGCGACGAGCTCACGCATCATGGCGTCGATACCGGTGACCCCGAAGTCGATGCGGAGGCCGGCGAGACTCCGCTCCAGTCGCGCCATGTGGCGGTCCATGCAGAGCGGCACCCCCTCGTAGAAGGAGGCCACTTCGTAGACCCCGTCACCGAGAAGGAAGCCACGATCCTCTACGGAGACCTTCGCCTCGCTCTTGGGGACGAAGGCCCCGTTGAGGTAGACCGTGCTCATAGCGGCGGGCCCGCCGGGACGCTCTTCAGCGACCCGTCACGCGTCGGCCGGCTTCCCCTCCAGCTTGTCGAACTCCGACAGGAGCTCGGCCTCGGGAATGTTGTTGGCCTCCTCGTCGCTGACCTCTTCGACCTGCGCATCGACGACACCGTCGCCTTCGCCGCCGGCCTCGACGGTTTCGTCTTCCTCCCCGTCGGACAGCTGCTTCGGTGCCGACTCTTCGGATGGCGCGATGAGGCCCATCTCGGCCTTGAGTGCCAGGAGTTGGTCCTCGACGCCCGCACCACCACCGTCACCGGCTTCGAGCTTGAGGAACTCGGTCTCGAGCGTGTCGCCCTGAAGCGCCTCGGTGACCTCGGCTTGCGCCACGCTCTTGCGCTCCTCCTGCTCGATCTTGTCGGCCATCCGGTTGAACGCCTCGAAAGCCGAGGTGTCCGAGAGGCCGGACATCGTCTCGTGGATCCGACGCTGTGCCTGGGCGCGCTTCTGCTTCGCGATGAGGAGGTTCCGCTTGCGCTTGGCCTCCTCGATCTTGTCGTTCAGCGCCCTGAGCGAACCCTTGAGCTTCTCGGTCTCCGCAGCCTGGGATTCCCACGTCGATCGCAGGACCTGGGCGCGCTCCGTGTGCTCCTTCTGCCGGATGAGCGCCTGCTTGGCCAGGTCGTCGCGACCCTCCTTGACGGCGAGCATCGCTCGATGCTGCCAGTCACGGGCCTGCTTGACCTCCGCATCGAGCTGCGACTTGAGCTTGCGCTCGTCGGCGATCGCCGCGGCCACCTCACGCTTGGCCTTCGCGAGCTGATCCCGCATGTCGAGGATGATCTGATTGAGCATCTTCTCGGGATTCTCGGCCCGAGAGATCAGATCGTTGATGTTCGACTTGATGACCGTCGAAAGCTTCGTGAAGATGCCCATGCGTTACTCCTCCACCCCGGCCTTGGAGCCGACAGCCTCCACACCCGCCAGTTCCCGGATCTGCTCCATGTGGCCGGCGGCTGCCAGCTCGATGGACTCCATTGACGCCTGGAGCTCGTGGAAGTCGAGCGTCTCCAACTCCAGCGTGTCGCTTATGATCAGCTCGCTGTCCTCGATACCGTAGGAACCGTGCACGAGGTCCGTCGCATTCAATTCGAGAAGGGTCCGATACAGCTCGACGCGACCGTCCGAGGAAGCGGGCAGGTCCATGAGCTTCATCCGGATGAGCAGGAGCGCGTCGGCGTAGTGGATGACCATCGGGAGACCGGCGTTCCGTCCCCTGACGAGGTACATCCCGTCATCGACCTCCTCGTAGTCCAGATCCATTCGGATCAGGAAGCTCTCGAGGTCCTCCTTAGTCACCATGAAGGTCTCCGTTTCTGTGATCGCTGAGCGACCAGGATCCTGTCAGTACCGCCGGCCTTCCCTACGGCCGAGGACGGGACCCGGTTTCTCGGTGGCCCAAAGGTAATCCCTCGGCCGGGGCCCTGCACCGTTCGTTCCCTCAGGTCGCCAGCAAAGGCGCCAGGTACTCTCCGGTGAAAGAGCCTTCGGCCTCGACGACCTCCTCCGGCGTCCCTTCGACCAGTATACGTCCGCCACCCTCTCCGCCTTCAGGGCCGAGGTCTATGATCCAATCCGCGGTCTTGATCACGTGCAGGTTGTGCTCGATCACGATGACCGTGTTTCCCATGTCGACGAGCCGGTGCAGCACGTCGAGAAGGAGCCGCACGTCCTCGAAGTGCAGCCCGGTCGTCGGCTCGTCGAGGATGTACATCGTGTTGCCGGTGGCGCGCTTGGAGAGCTCGGTGGAGAGCTTGACCCGCTGGGCCTCGCCGCCGGAGAGCGTGGTCGCCGACTGGCCGAGGTGGATGTACCCCAGCCCGACGTCGTGCAGCGTCTGCAGCCGGCGCTTGATGGACGGCACCGCGTCGAAGAACTCCAGCGCGTCGGCGACGGTCATGTCGAGTACGTCGGCGATGTTCTTGCCCTTGTAGTAGACGTCGAGCGTCTCGCGGTTGTAGCGCCGGCCGCGACACACGTCGCAAGGCACGTACACGTCCGGCAGGAAGTGCATCTCGATCTTGACGAGGCCGTCCCCCGAGCACGCCTCGCAGCGCCCCCCCTTCACATTGAAGGAGAAGCGTCCAGGGCCGTATCCCCGCATCTGCGACTCGGGCAGCTGCGCGAACAGATCCCGGATAGGCGTGAAAAGCCCCGTGTAGGTCGCCGGGTTCGAGCGCGGCGTACGTCCGATGGGAGACTGGTCGACGTCGATCACCTTGTCCACGAGGTCGATGCCGTCGATGGCGTCGTGGGGGGCGGAGGCGACCTTGCTGCGGTAGAAGTGGCGGGCCAGCGCGTGGTAGAGCGTCTCGTTGACCAGCGTCGACTTGCCCGACCCGCTCACGCCGGTGACGCACAGGAAGGCGCCGAGCGGGAAGCGGACGTCGAGGTTCTTGAGGTTGTGACCCCGCGCGCCCCGCACCACGAGCGCGTGCTCCGGGTCGACCTTTCGGCGCTCCTCGGGGAGGACGATCTCACGCTCACCCCGGAGGTAGGCGCCCGTGAGGGAGCCCTCGGCTTCGAGCAGCGCGGACAGAGGGCCGGCCGCGACCACCTCGCCGCCGTGCCGTCCCGCTCCGGGCCCCAGGTCGACCAGATAGTCGGCGGAGCGGATCGCATCCTCGTCGTGCTCGACGACGACGACCGTGTTGCCGAGGTCGCGGAGGCGCATGAGCGTCTCGAGGAGCCGGCCGTTGTCTCGCTGATGCAGCCCGATCGACGGCTCGTCGAGGATGTACAGCACACCCACCAGTCGGCTCCCGATCTGCGTGGCCAGCCGGATGCGCTGGGCCTCCCCGCCCGAGAGCGTCCCGGCGGAACGCCCGAGTGTGAGGTACCCGAGGCCCACGTCCTCCAGGAAGCGCAGCCGCTCGGTGACCTCCTTGAGGATCGGGCCCGCGATCTTCCCCGGAAGCGGCGGATACTTCGCCTTCCCGGACGTCTTTGGCTTCCCGTTCGTCGACGTGAGCGCGAGCCCTCCCAGGAATGCGGCTGCGTCCGTGATCGACATGTCCACGATCGCCCCGAGCGACTCGCCCTCGATGGTCACCGCCCGCGAGGCCGGCTTGAGGCGGCTCCCGCCGCAGACCGTACAGGGCACGGTCGACATATAGTCGTCGAGCTGGTTTCTGACGGCCTCGGAGTCCGTCTCCCGGTAGCGGCGCTCGATGTTCGCGACGACCCCTTCCCAGCGATCCTCGTAGTGACCGTCGAACTTCCCCGAGCCGGATTTGTATGGGAAGCGGATCTTCATGGAGCCCGACCCGAAGAGGATCCCCTCCCGGACCTCCTCGGGAAGCTCGCCCCACGGCGTGTCGGGATCGAACTCGTAGGCCTCGGCCAACCCGGGGATCACCGAGCGCCTCAGATGGCCGGACGGAGAGCCCCACGGAATGATCACGCCCTCGAAGATCGTCAGGCTGGGATCGGCCGTGATCAGGTCGGGGTTCACGTCCTTGCGGGTGCCCAAACCGCCGCACTCGTCGCACGCGCCGTATGGCGAGTTGAACGAGAACTGGCGGGGCTCGAGTTCGGGCAGGCTCGTGCCGCAACCGCTGCACGCATAGCGCTCGCTGAAGACGTGCAGGGTCGGCTCCTTACGCCGAGGGTTCTCGAGAACCTCGAGGATCCCGTCCCCGGTGCGGAGCGCCGTCTCGACCGAGTCGGCCAGCCGGTCCCGATCCGACTCGCGGATGACGAGGCGGTCCACCACCACGGCGATGTCGTGGTTCTCGTAGCGGCTCAGCTTGGGGACGTCGGTCAGGTCGTGCGTCTCGCCGTCGACTCGGACTCGGACGAAGCCGTCTTTCCTGGCCTTCTCGAAGAGCTCGCGAAACTCGCCCTTGCGACCACGCACGAGCGGAGCGAGCAGCTCGACGCGCGCGCCCTCCTCGAAGCCCAGGAGCCGGTCCACGATTTGCGTGGCGGACTGGCGAATGACGGGCTCGCCGCATTCCGGGCAGTGCGGCGTTCCGACGCGCGCCCACAGGAGCCGGAGGTAGTCGTAGACCTCGGTGACGGTCCCCACCGTGGAGCGGGGGTTCT
>JASFUR010000234.1:0-5717 GCA_050050215.1 Gemmatimonadota bacterium | reverse complement strand
CCGATGCCGATGGCGGCGAAGGCTCCTTCCGCGCCGCTATCGAGGCGGCCAACGCAGACCCCTCCATCACGGCGATCCGCTTCGCCCCGGGCGTCGGCACGATCGCCTTGGCCAGCTCGGTCACCTATGAGGGCGCGCAAGCGCTCTCGATCGACGGACTCGGAGCCGTCATCGATGCGAGCGGCGTCCTGGACGACGGCATCGTCGCCAACGGCGGGGGCTCGCTGAGCCTCGAGAACCTCACGGTCTCGAATGCTCCCGAGGACGGCGTCTTCGTCGACGTTCCGGCTCTGGCCAGCGGCACGATCGCGGTGGAGCTCCGCAACGTGACGATTTCCGGGAACCACGAGTTCGGCCTCCACATCGACGATCAGACGAATGGCTCGGCCGCCAGCATCGTCCTCAACGTCGTGTTGTCGCGGATCGAGGGGAACGGATTCCCGCCCGGCGCTACCGACAAGGACGGCATCCGCGTCGACGAGGGCGGCCCCGGGGATATCGAGTCGCTCATCGATCGCTCGACCTTCACCGGCAACGCCGCCGACGGCATCGAGTACGACGAGAAGGGTGACGGGGACGTTCACGTGATCGCCCGCAACAGCCACTTCGACCTGAACGGCACGCAACCGCAAGATCCCACCGATCTCGAGGACGGCTTCGACATCGACGAGGCAGGTCTCGGCAGCGTCTACGCGGAGTTCCTGAACGTCACCGCCAACGACAACGACGACGGCGGCATCGACCTCGACGAGGAAGGGCCCGGCGACATCGTGATCTGGATGAACCAGGTCCAGGCGCTGAACAACGTCGACGACAACATCAAGGCGAGCGAGGACGCCGACGTCGAGGAGACCCCGGAGGCGGGTGACGGCTCGGGCGGAATCCGGTTCCAGCTGCTCAACGTCGTGAGCACCGGCAGCGGCGACAACGGAATCCAGTTCGAGGAGTTCGGCGTCGGCGACGTGAACGGCCGTCTCGTCCGCACCATCAGCTCCTACAATGCCGACGACGGCGTGAACATCGACCAGCAGGACGAGGGTGACGGCCTGGTGCGCGTCCAGGCGTCGACCTTCGAGGGCAACGCCGACAAGGACGTGAACATCGACGGCGTGACGGTTATTGGCGGATAGCCGGCTCACTGTCGTTCTGCGGGGTGGTCGGTTCTTCCGGCCGCCCCGCTTTCTTTTCGGGCTCCCTACATCCGGATCCTGTACGGGAACCACGAGGCGACCGCCTCCCCATCCTGCTGCGCAGGCCGGAAGACCCACTCGGACGCCTCGCGGATGAGGCGCCGGTTGAAGTCGCCGTCGCGTGTGGAGGGCTCGAGGCGCGTGGAGTCGGGCACCACGCGGCCCATCTCGTCGACGAAGACCCAGACCTGGACTTCGGTGCCACGCAGCCGGTCGTTGTCCGGCGGGATGATCATCCCGCGCGGGACCGGCGGCTCGACTCGGAAGCGCCCCTCGTCGGAGTTCCCTCCATCCCCCGCTCCGGTCCCGGTCTCGATTCCGGGCGCCTCGAGCGTACCCGGAGCGTCGCCCGCGACCGACGCGGGATCGATGTCGACTTCCTGCACGAACTCGATGGGCTCGACGGCGACCTCGGTCGGAAGCGGGACCCGTGGCGGCACGATCGGCTGCGACGGCGGCGTACGCACGTTGAGCGCCTGCATGGAGCCTGCGGCCGCCCGATCGTCACCCGCTGCGGGACCGGCGGCGGCCATCGGAGATTCGGGGATCACGGCGCCGCGCCATGACAGGAAGACGACCATATGGAGGAGCACGGACGCCAGAAGCCCCAGGCGCCAGACGGAACGGTCCCGGCGCCGGCGCTCCTCGGTGGTCATATCCATTGCTTCGGTCATCACAGCCTCTCGAGCCTTCCAGTACTACTTGACGGGCGCTCGGGGTGTTTCGACACAGGCGGCGAGGCCTCCACGGTTCGTGTCGGGCACGCTCGGTATTATTCTCCGCCCCCGAGGTGCGCGTCGGCGCTCGTGCCGACGTCGAGGATCCCATGGACGACGCAACTCCAATCGACACGGCTCCCGGGTCCCGGCTGAGGGCCTACTACGAGCTGACCAAGCCCGGCATCACCGGATACGTGATGATCACGGCCGGGGTGAGCGCGTACGTCGCGTCGCGCGGCGGCATCGGGCTCGTGGACGCCCTTCACGCAATGCTCGGCACGGGGATCTCGACGGCCGGAGCGCTTGCGCTCAACCAGTTCGTGGAACGCGGCGACGACGCGCGGATGGTGCGGACTCGGGGTCGCCCCCTCCCCTCGGGCCGCCTGACCCCCGCCGAGGCGCTCTGGAGCGCCGCCCTGCTCCTCGTCGCGGGGCTCGCCTACCTGACGCTCGTCAGCGGGTGGCTTCCCGCAGCCATCGCAGGGGTCTCGGCCCTGGCCTACCTGGCGGTCTACACGCCCCTGAAACGGCGTTCCTACGTCGCCACCCTGGCAGGTGGATTCCCGGGAGCGTTCCCGGTGCTCATCGGCTGGTCGGCCGCGACCGGCTCACTGAGCGTCGGCGCGCTGGCGCTCTTCGCGATCGCGTACCTCTGGCAGCTTCCGCACGTGCTCGGGCTCGCCTGGATGCTGCGCGTCGACTATGCGAAAGTGGGTTTCAAGCTCATCCCGGAGGGCGGCAGCCGAGTCATCGGACGGCACATGGTCGCCGCCACGTCCCTCCTCCTGCCAGTGTGCGTCACGCCGACCCTGATCGGCCTGACCGGCTGGTGGTACCTTGGGGGAGCGTTGGCCGCGTCCATCGGCTTCCTGGGGGTGGCGGTGTCCGCGGCCCGCAACATGACGCACGCGCGTGCCCGAGCCCTCTTCCTGGCCTCGCTGCTGTACCACCCCATCCTGATGGGGCTGATGATGCTCGACACCGTTCGGGGCTGACCGGCCGCGATCAGTTGATTCCGAAACGCTTCTCGCCCGGGTCCAGGAACGTCATCCGGCTGTAGTCGTAGTCGGCCGACGAGAGCGCCGCATAGGCCTCGTCACGCTCCTCCTCCGTGATGGGCGTCGGGTCGAGCAACCGGTGAAGGGCCCGCTTGTGCCAGCGATTTACCAGCGGGGCGCCCGCGGCGATCCGGGCCGCGAGACCGTACCCGTGCTCCGCGACCGCGAGATCCGGGTGGACGCGGTTCACCAGCCCGATGCCGCGCGCACGCTCGGCCCCGATCAACTCGCCCTTCAATAGGGAATGGTGCACGGGTCCGAGGCCCAGCAGACCGGCCAGAGGGTCGAGCGGGTCCATCCAGCCCTTCGGGCCCGGCAAGCTGACCGGCGCGCCGAAGCGACTCGATTCACCGCAGACACGTAGATCGCAGCAGGCCGCTATCTGCAGCCCCTCGCCGACGCACAGCCCCTCGATGATCGCGACCGTGGGATGGTCGCACCTCTGGATCGCTCGAAGCGCGGCCGCTCGAGCCGCACCGCGTGCCCGCGCCCCGGTGCGCGCATCCGACCCGTTGGCGAACGCGCCCGAGCCAACTCCGCACACGACCACACACGCCACGTCGACGCGCTCCCGGAGCTCCTCGAAGGTCTCGGCCAGGGCCCGCCAAGCCTCCGTGTCCAGCACCCGCTCCGGACCCGGGCCTTTCAGTCGGACGGTCGCGATCGGCGATGTGATCTCGATGTGGAGCTCAGCGCTCATGCAGAGAATGTCCCCCCGGTGCTTCGATGGTGCTCCTTCAATGATGTCACGGCGAGCGAGCGGATGCCCAGGGTTTCGATGATGCCGGAGAACGGCCGCTAGAGCTCGAAGCTCTCCCCGCGGGCCGGAGTCAGAGGCTTCCTGAACCCGGCCGCCGTCAGGGCCAGTCCCATGGCCTCTTGGCGCTCCGGGTCTCCATGCACCAGAAAGATCTTCTGCAGCCGGTCGGCGTCGAGGCCGCTCACGAACTCGACGAGCTCCGGCTGGTCGGCGTGGGCGGAGTACGAGTTCATCACCTCGACGTGCGCCCGCAGGCGATGGGGCTCACCGAAAATCTTCACCTCCGGCCGCTGCTCGACGATCCGCCGACCCAGTGTGTGCTCCGCGCAGTAGCCCACGATCATGATCGTGTTGCGGGGGTCGGAGACGTTGTTGCGGAGGTGGTGGAGAATGCGACCGGCTTCGCACATACCCGACGCCGAGATGATCACCATCGGCAGCCGGGACGTGTTCAGCTTCTTGGAGTCGCTGACGTTGTGGATGTAGGTGAGGCGCGCGAACCCGAACGGATTCGAATCCCGGAGCATGTAGCTCCGCAGATCCTCGTCGTAGCACTCCGGATGACGCCGGAAGATCTCGGTCACGTTCACCGCGAGCGGGCTGTCCACATAGACGGGTACGGGTGGCAGCTTTCCTTCGTTGGAGAGCTCGTCCAGCCGGAAGACGATCTCCTGGGTGCGGCCGACCGCGAAGGCCGGAATGATGACCTTCCCGCCCCGGCTCGCCGTCGATGCCACGACCTCCGCGAGACGCTGCTTCGCCTTGTCGCGCGGCTCGTGCGTCCTCCCCCCGTACGTGGACTCCGAGATGAGGTAGTCGCAATCGCTCATCGGCTGGGGATCGCGCAGGATCGGGCGGTCCTTTCGGCCAAGGTCCCCCGTGAAGCCCAGCTTCACGGTCCGGCCCTCCTCCCGGATGGTCAGCGTCATGGTCGCCGAGCCGAGGATGTGCCCGGCGTCCCGGTACTCGACCTCGAGACCGGGGAGGGGTGAGAAGGGCGCGTCGTAGTCGACCCCCTCGAACGTCTCCATCACCCGCTCGACATCCACCGCCCCATAGAGCGGCTGGATCGCATCCGCTCCCTTTCGCCGCTCGCGGCGGTTCACCCAGGCGGCGTCCTTCTCCTGAATGTGGGCGCTGTCCGCGAGCATCGTCGCGCAGAGGTCCGCCGTGGCGTGGGTGGCGTAGATCCGCCCCCGGAACCCTTCCCGGTATAGCTTCGGCAGGAGACCCGAGTGGTCGATGTGCGCGTGCGAGAGGAGCACCGCGTCGACCTCGCTCGGCGGAACGGGGAAGGTGCGGTTCCGCTCAGCCGCCTCGGCGCGACGGCCCTGGAAGAGGCCGCAGTCGAGGAAGACCTTTCCACCCTCGAACTCGAGAAGGTGGAGCGAGCCCGTGACGGTTTGCGCCGCCCCCCAGAAGGTGAGCTTCACGGGGAGCGGCGCCTCACTGCGTCGCGCTCAGCCCAGCCGGACCACGACTGCGGCGGTCACCTCCGGGAGCTCCAACAGCGAGCTACGCACCGCGTCGTCGACGACTCCATCCACGGAGACGGCCGCCAGCGCATCGCCGCCCTTGGACAGACGAGCCTGGTGGTACCCCGCGATGTTGATGTCGTGATCGCCCAGCGTCGTGCCCACGCGCCCGATGACACCGGGTACGTCCTTGTTCTTCAGGATGACGAGCGAGCCGCTCGGCACGATGTCGACGTGATAGTCGTCGATCCGGACGATGCGGGGATGGGCGTCGCCGAGCAGCGCTCCGGCGATCCGAAGGTCCCCGCGCTCGGCGTTGATCTGCAGCTCCACGTACTCGGTATAGTCCGAGTGCCGCGAGTTCTGCGTCCGAGCCACCTTCACGCCACGCTGCTCGGCCAGGTGTCCCGCGCTCACGAAGTTCACCTGATCGTCTCCCAGCACCGGCTTCAGCAAGCCCATCAGCACATAGGCCGTGAGCGGCTTCAGCGCCTCGTCGGAGGCACCGGCGTACC
>JASFUR010000233.1:0-5723 GCA_050050215.1 Gemmatimonadota bacterium | reverse complement strand
GAGTCGGCCGAACTCCTTCGCGCGAAGCTCCTCGAAGAACCGCTTCAGCTCGGGGTCGGTGGACCGGATGGGTGTCAACGTACTCATATCACGATTCTAACCTCCGGGACCGCCTTGCGCGCGCGGCCCCGCGCGTCGGAAGTTGCGCCATGGACAACCAGATCCGTCGTTCCGCCTTCACTCTCCTGGCCGTCGCGTTGGTCGCGGCTCCCCTACCGGCCCTCGCGCGCCAGTCGACGCAGGCCTACTCCCCCGTCACACAGGACCGGCTCTCGAACCCGGAGCCCGAGAACTGGCTCTCGTACCGCGGCACCCAGGACGGGTGGGGGTACAGCCCGCTCGACCGGATCGATACCGGGAACGTGTCGGAGCTCGTGCCCGTGTGGACCCTCTCCACGGGCGTGACCGGGGGCCACGAGGCGCCGCCGATCGTCAACGACGGCATCATGTACGTGACGACGCCGCGCAACCTGGTTCTTGCGATCGACGCCGCCACCGGGGATCTGCTCTGGCGCTACGTCCACTCGCTGCCTGCGGACTTGGTGGCCTTTCACAACACGAACCGCGGCGTGGCGCTCTGGGGTGACAAGGTCTACACGGCCACGCTCGACGCTCAGGTGGTGGCGCTCGACGCCCGGACAGGCGAGGTCGAGTGGACCACCGCTGTGCAGGACAACCGGAGTGGCTACTACATCACGCTCGCTCCGCTCGCCGCCGAGGGGCGGATCATGGTGGGCGTCTCGGGCGGCGAGCTCGGTATCCGTGGTTTCGTCGTCGCCCTGGACGCCGAGACCGGCGAGGAGGTCTGGCGCACGTACACCGTCCCCGCTCCGGGTGAGTTCGGCAACGACACCTGGCCGGGTGACTCGTGGCGGACCGGCGGCGCCGCTGTGTGGCTACCCGGTCACTACGACGCGACGACCGGGCTGTCCTACTGGGGGACCGGCAATCCGGGCCCATGGATCGGAGACCAGCGTCCGGGCGACAACCTCTACACCAACTCGGTGATCGCCATCGACGTCGGAACCGGGGAGCTACGAGGCTACCACCAGTTCCACTGGAACGGTTCGTGGGACTGGGACGAGGTATCGACGCCCATTCTCATGCCGGTCCGTCGCGGCGGGCGGACGTTCCCCGCGCTCGTCCACCCTGCCCGCAACGGCTACCTGTGGCTGCTGGAGCGCGCGCCGGACCGGATCTCCTTCGTCGACGCGATGCCCTACGTGTATCAGAACGTCTTCACGAGCATCGACTCGGAGACGGGCCGGCCCAGCTACGACGAGGCGCATCGTCCCGCCACCGGGGGCACGGTGTCCTTCTGTCCCTCGCTCTGGGGCGGCAAGGACTGGCCCCCGGCCGCCTACAACCCCGACACCGGGCTCGTCTACATTCCGGCCAACGACAACCTGTGCGGTGCCATCGAGGGCCGCGAGCCGGTGTACCGGCCGGGCAGCGCATACACGGGCGCCAGCACGCAGCTCACGGTCCGAGAAGGGGCCGACCACATCGGGGAGATCCAGGCCTGGGACATGGACGCGGGTCGCCAGGTGTGGACGCACGAGTTCGACGGGGCCAACTGGGGCCCCATCCTCACCACGGCCGGTGGCCTCGTCTTCGCCGGCGGTACGAGCGACCGCTACTTCCGGGCGTTCGACGCGCGGACCGGCGACGTCCTCTGGGAGGCGCGTACCAACTCGGGTGTGATCGGCGTCCCGTCGACGTTCGAGGTCGATGGCGTCCAGTACGTCGCCGTTCAGTCGGGCTGGGGCGTGGATGCCGCCTCGATGACCGGGCGTATCGGGCAGCAGCTGGGCACGGACGGGTTCGTGCCCCAGGGCGGCGTGATCTGGGTGTTCGCCCTGCCGCGCTAGGCGCTACTCAGGGGCTCTCGCCCACCACGGTCGAGGTGAGCGCCACCGGGCGCATCACCTTGTAGATCGGGACGAGCGGTGGCCCGTCGCGGTCCTCTCCCGGTCGTGGGAGCCAGGCGTCCATCGTGTTCCAGTAGATGACGTTGTCGTCGGTCTCGGGCTCGAGCATGTGCGCGACCAGACGGCCGAGGTATTGGGCGGTGGGGACCACGTACGTGCCCCGTGGAAACTCGGTCTCCAGGCGCACGACGTCACCGACCTCGACCCGGGCAGCTGCTTCGTGGTTGTAGGCCTGCTCGTACCGGACGTTGGCGACGGTGTACGCGGCCACGGAGAGCGTAGCGGGCTCCTCCAGGCGCTCGACGGTGATCCCGTGGCGCATGAGCATGTCGACTGCATCCTCGGCGTCGCGCGGCAGCACGTAGGCCCACGGACGAGGACGGAGACGCGTCGCCACCGGCTTCTTCATGAGCCGGGCGTCGGTGACCTGGATCGTGTCGACGGATCCGTTCGGCCGGTCCCGGACGAGGAGGTAGTCGACCGGGTAGTCCTCCGCCTCGTACTCCATGCCGACCGCGATCTCGCCGCGCGGCTCCGCCCCCATCTCGACGGTCTCGGTACGAGCGCGCTCGACCAGGCCCATCACCTCGTCGGCGTGGTCCGCCACGAAGCGGAGCACCGTCAGGTATCCGATGTAGCCCGCGCGTGCTCCGTCCTCGAGGCGCTGCGAAGGCGCCTCGAAAAGCATACCGATGCTATTCGTGAAGCCGACGTAGTTCCGCCCGATCCGCGCCTGGTAGCCCCCGGGCGACCACTCCCGCTCGTTCCCCCGCTGGTAGTACCACGACCGATAGCCCTCCCGGGCGAGCGCATCGTCGATCTCCGGGAAGATCTCGTCGTCGCAGATGAGCGTGAGCTCGCGCATGGGGGCGTAGTGGCTCGGGCACTGGTAGACGAGGTTGTAGGGCCTCGACCCGCCGTTGTGTCCATCGATGAAGACGTGCGGCCGCCACGCGCTCACCACGTTCTTCACCAGGTTCGCGATCGACGGGTGCTCGAGCTTCACCCAGTCGCGGTTCAGGTCGATGCCCCAGGCGTTGCCGCGTTGACCCCGGGGGCGCGCCTCGAAGCCGTCCGGGTTGAGCTGGGGGGTGACGATGATCGTGACCTCGTCGAGGAGCGCATTGGCCTCGGTGCCCGGCGTCGCGAGGTCGCGCATCAGGACCAGCAGGCCCTCGCGGAACGTGCGCTCGCCGCCGTGCACGTTGGCGGCCAGCACGACGATCGGCCTACCGAGAGCCCACGCTTCCCAGGGCTCGGTCACGAGCGGCCGGCTGAGAATCGCGTATGGAAGCTCACGTCCCTCTCGTGTCTCCCCGTACGACCCGAGGCGCATCTCCGTGGTCGCGCCACGGAGCTCTCGGAGATAATCCCACATCTCCAGGTGGCTCGTGTATGCGGTGAACCCACTGAGCTCGGACGTCGTTCTGGGGAAGCCGTTCCGGACCGGCTCCCAGCGCACCTGCGCACCCGCTCGGGGCGCGAGCAACAGGATCGCGAGGAGGGCCCCGCTCAGGGACCTCGGGCGCAGGGCGGAGAAGGGCGACATCGGCTCTCGGGCTCTGGGAGGAGGGCGACCAATCTTAGACAGGCCCGTCGTGACGCGGAAGGCGGATTTCGCTAGGATGCCGGTCCCCAACCCCCGAGACGGAGACAGAGATGGCCGGCGCGATCGTCGTGAGCAAGCTTGGTGGCCCCGAAGTCCTGGAGTGGAAGGAAGTCGATCCGGGACAGCCCGGAGCGGGTGAGGTCCTGGTACGGCACACCGCGTCGGGGCTCAACTTCATCGACGTCTACCATCGGACGGGCCTCTATCCGATGGAGCTGCCGTTCACGCCCGGCGTCGAGGGCGCAGGAGTGGTCGAAGCCTTGGGTGAGGGCGTCGACGACCTGGCGGTCGGTGACCGAGTCGCATACATGGGCGGGGGCGCTGGCTCGTATTGTGAGCTGCGCGTGCTGCCGCGCGCCACCGTGTACAAGCTTCCCGACACGATCGACAATGCGACCGCGGCGGCGATCATGCTCAAGGGAGCGACGGTCGAGTACCTCGTGCGGCGCACCTTTCCCGTGAAGGACGGAGACTGGGTGCTCCTGCATGCCGCGGCCGGAGGCGTCGGCCTCCTGGCCAGCCAGTGGCTTAAGGCGCTCGGGGCGCATGTGATCGGCACCGTCGGCACAGACGAGAAGGCCGAGCTCGCGAAGGCGAACGGTTGCGAGCACACGATCCTCTACCGGAACGAGGACGTTCCCGCCCGTGTCCGCGAGATCACCGACGGGCGCGGCGTCGACGTTGCCTATGACTCCGTGGGCAAGGCGACCTTCTTCGGCTCCCTGGACTCGCTCAGGCCGAGGGGGATGATGGTCACCTTTGGAAATGCATCGGGTCCGGTCGAGCCGATCATCCCGCTGGAGCTGGCCAAGAGGGGCTCCCTCTTCCTGACGCGGCCTCGCGTGTTCGACTACTACTCCAAGAAGGAGGATGCGGACGAGGGCATCGCCGCCCTCTTCGACGTGGTCGGCTCGGGAAAGGTGAAGCCGTACATCGGCGCCCGGTATCCGCTGAAGGACGTGGGGAAGGCGCACGCGGACCTCGAAGCGCGCCGTACCGTCGGCTCCACCGTATTGGAGGTCTGACCGCGATTCCTTGACATCGGGCCCGCTTTGGGCGCACAGTCGGATTGGCCCCCCAAGCCGTGGTAGAAGTGTGTCTGAAGCGGAGTCACCGGCGTAAACGACCGGGGCTCCTCCACTCTTGTGCGGGAGCCCTGGTGTGAACGAACCCACAAACGTGACGTCGCCCCTCGACGATCTCGTCGAGCCCACCGACTTCACGTTCGACCTGCCGGATCCCGCCGAGGGGCTGATCTTGGTCGTGGACAACGACAGGACCTCAGGGGCGCTGAACGCGGGAATCCTGACCGGCGCGGGCTACCACGTGGAGCAGATCGACAGCCCGGAGGAGGCGCTGGAGGTCGTCCGGTCGAGGTCCGTGACGGTCCTCGTGACCGACTTCGAGATGGGTGCGATGTCCGGTCTGGAACTCAGCCAGTCCGCACACGAGCACGACCCCGACATCCGCATCATCCTCCTGACCGGGAGTGGGGACGAGGAGACGGCTCAGGCGGCGCTCCGCATGGGTGTGTCCGACTACATCAAGAAGCCGCCACAGCCGGAGTCGCTGAGGCGGTCGGTTCAGCGGGCCATCCACAGCCGTGCCGCGGACGACCACCACCGCGCCATGGTCGGATGGATGCGCGAGGAGCTGGATCGGCGCGCGGAGGCGATCCGGGAGGTCACCGTGAGCGCCTTCGCCTCCCTGGCCAACGCGATGGACATGCGGAGCCCATACTTCCGTGGCCACAGCAAGGCGGTCGCCCTGCAGGCCGCGGCCATCGCCGAGGCGTTGGAATGTGACGAGCGGGAGATTGAAGCCGTCCGCACTGCGGGCCTGCTGCACGACGTCGGAATGATGGCCGTGCCCGACACGCTCATCTCGAAGCCCGACTCCCTGTCGGAAGAGGAGTACGAGCTAGTCCGCTCGCATTGCGATCGCGGCGTCGAAATCCTCAAGCCGATGGCCCACCTCGGGCGCTCCATCCGGTACGTGCACGAGCATCATGAACGTTGGGACGGTTCGGGTTATCCCCTGGGAAAGCAGGGCGACGAGATCTCACTCGGCGGGCAGATCGTGGGTATCTCGGAGGCGTGGACGGCCATCCTCGAGAGCCGGGCGCACCGCGCCAGCCACTCCAGGGAGGAAGGCCTCGAACTCCTCGAGAAGAAGCGAGGCAT
>JASFUR010000232.1:0-5772 GCA_050050215.1 Gemmatimonadota bacterium | reverse complement strand
TTCGCGGCCGCTCGTTCAAGCCCCCCGCGCACCGGAGGCTCCAGGGCGTCGACCGCCGCGTCCCAGGCCTTGCGCGGCACCTCTACGGCTTCGAGCCGGACGCCGTCGAAGCGCTCCGCCATCTCGAGGAGTGCCTCGTCGCCGCGCTCGCGCACGTCGGCCAGGATCGCCGCGACCGACGTGCCGAGCTTCGGATCGTCCTGCGGTGCCCGGTCCAGGAGGCGCGCCCGGGTCGCGTCGTCGAGGTCGGCAAGCCGGCCTCGAGCGAAGAGCTTCACCCTGCTCACGGCATCAGCCTCTCGATCTTCGTGACGAGGATGCCCTCCGCGCCGAGCTCCTTCAGCCGCGAGATCGTCTGGTACACCAGATCGGCGTCGACCACCGCGTGCGCCGCCACCCACGAGCCCCCGTCGAGCACTTCGACGATGGTCGGGCCGGCAATGCCGGGAATGACGTCCCGGACCTCGTCCAGCTTGTCCTTGGGCACGTTCGCCATCAGGTAGCGCTTCTTCTGGCCGCGCAGCACCGACTCCAGCGCGATCGCGAGGTCGCCGAGCTTCTTGCTCAGCTCGGGGTCGGCGAGCGCCCGGGGGTTGGCGATGAGGCGCGCGGTCGACTCCAGCACGGTGCCGATCTCGCGCAGGCCGTTCACGCGCAGGGTCGATCCCGTCGACGTCAGGTCGACGATGACGTCCGCCACGCCGAGGTGCGGCGCGATCTCCGTGGCGCCGCTCACCGTGGCGATCTCGATCGGGATGCCGAGCGACTCGAAGTGGGCAGTGGCGCAGCGGGGGAACGACGTGGCGACCCGGATTCCGGCAGGGAGCTGATCCGCCGAGCGCACGTCGGACTCCTCGCGCGCCGCGACGATGAGGCGGCAGCGCCCGAACCCGAGGTCGAGGACGTCGGTGACGTCGCGCCCGCTCTCGGCGACGCAGTCGGCGCCGGTGACGCCCAGCTCGGCTGCGCCGTCGGCCACGTACTCGGGGATGTCCTGGGTCCGCACGAAGATCGCCTGGAACTCGTCCCCGAGAGACGCCATGAGGGCGCGGTCCGCGGCGAAAGCCGGCTTCAGGCCGGCCTGCTCGAAGAGGTCGAGCGCCTGCTCGGAGAGGCGCCCCTTGTTGGGCAGCGCAATGCGAATCGGTCTGTCCTTCATATGTCCACCCGAATCCATTTCGGAAAACGAAATTCAAAAGAAAACCGCGACCCGTTCTCGACGGGCCGCGGTGGGTGCCAACTCCCGGGATCTACGTCCTAGGCGTGCACGACCTTCCCGCCACCCGTGTGGGCGTGGTGATGATGGTGGTGCCGGACGTGGATCATGTTGTTCATGGACGCCCAAGTTGAATGGGGCGGAGAGGATGGTCAAGCCTGCGGTTGACGCATATCGGAGGACGTGATATAACTAATCGGTTATATCACTAAGCAGTTATCCTCTATGCTCCCCAACGATCAGCTGGACGCCACCTTCTTCGCCCTCGCGGATCCGACGCGCCGGGCGATTCTCGCGCGGCTCGCCGAAGGCGAGGCCTCCGTGACGGAGCTCGCCGAGCCCTTCCAGATGAGCCAGCCGGCCATCTCCAAGCATCTCAAGGTCTTGGAGCGAGCGGGTCTGGTGACCGTGGGCCGCGACGGCGCCCGCCGCCCGCGCCGGCTGGAGGCGGAGCCGCTCGAGGCAGCCACCGAGTGGATCGAGCGCTACCGCCGTGCGTGGGAGAGCAACTACGAGCGGCTCGATGCGCTGTTGGAGGAGCTGAAGACAGCGACGGGCGGACCCAACGGAGGAGCCTCCAAATGAGCGCGCGTCCCGACGAAGCCCGGGTGTCGCTCCCCAGCGACACCGAGGTGGAGGTCACCCGGGCGTTCAACGCCCCACGTGATCTGGTGTGGAAGGCATACACCACGCCCGATCTCGTCCAACGCTGGCTGCTCGGCCCGCCCGGATGGACGATGCCCGTCTGCGAGATGGACGTGCGCGTCGGTGGCGATTTCCGCTGGGTCTGGAAGGCCGAGGAGGACCGGCAGCAGTTCGGCTTCCACGGCCGTTTCCTGGAGGTCCTGGCGCCGTCGAGGATCGTGCACAGCGAGATCTACGATGCAGGCGACGTGGGCGGGAGCATGGGCGAAGGCGGCGAGTCGACGGTTGTCGTCACGCTCGACGAGGAGGACGGAGTCACCACGCTCACGACGTTGATCGACTACGGATCGAAGGAGGCGCGGGACGCGGTCGTCTCCACCGGTATGACCGAAGGGATGGAGATGAGCTACAAGCAGCTGGACGAGCTGCTCGGGGCCGGGGTGGACTGAGCCGGGGTGGCCGGCACGGGCCGACGCCCCCAAGCTGGAGGACGACACACGACCAACTGGCCCCAGACACGTGATCCCTCCAGAGCCACGCTCGCCGGAACGAGAGAGGCACCAGGACCCGGGCAGCCCGACGCGACCACCCGGCGGGCCCGATCTCTTCCTGGGAATCATCCTCGCGTTCGGAGCAGTCGGACTGCTCGGGGCCATCGCCATCGGAATATGGGCGAGCACGCTCGCGGTCCCTCCCGTGTCCCCAGTCCAGGGTCCGCGCGCAGCGTACGACCGGAACAGCGATGAGTGGGTCATGGCGATCGATCGGGCGTGGGTGCTCATCGACGCCGACAGCGCCATCGCGGCGCTCCAGGTCGCGCGACAGGCCGTGGACCTCTTTCCCGACGATCCCGAAAGCCACGTCGTCCTGGGTTCGGCGCTCATGGCGCTGGAGCGCTGGGACGACGCATCCGATGCGCTGGAGAAGGCGCTCCGGCTGGATCCCGAGTACGGGCGGGGCCACTTCGCCATGGCCGACTGGTACTACCGGCGAGGCATGTGGCCGGAGACGGAGGTGCATGCACGACGCGCGCTCGAGTTGGATCCGAGCCTCGTGCGAGCCCATGGATTCCTCGCCATCGCGCTCTTGTACCAGGACCAGGACGAGGAGGCGGACGAGGCCATCGACCAGGGGATCCTGGAAGCCCCGAACGATCTCTATCTCGCCTGGTTGAGGGCCGAGATCTTCAACCGGACCGCCCGTCCCGTGGAGGCGGTCGCGGCGTATCGTCACCTGGCCGAGCTCGATCCGGCCAATCTCGACGCCTGGGTGAACATCGGGAGATTCGAGCACATCCTGGGGCACTACGAGGAGGCGGTGGTGGCGCTCGAGCGCGCCCGGGAGCTGGACCCGGAGTGGTTCGCCCAGGCGGATCTCGAGCGGTCGATCCTCGAAGCCTCTCGGGAGGGGCGTCCCTACAACCGCTAGGCTCACCCCGTCCGTACCTCCTCTTCCCGATCGTCTTATCATCCTGTCATGGATGACGCGATCCGGATCCGGGGCGCCCGGCAACACAACCTCAAGGGCATCGACCTGGACCTGCCCAGGCGGCAGCTGACGGTCATTACCGGCCCGTCGGGGTCGGGGAAGAGCTCGCTCGCCCTCGACACGCTCTTCGCCGAGGGGCAGCGTCGCTACGTCGAGTCGCTGTCGACGTACGCGAAGCAGTTCCTGGAGCGGATGGAGAAGCCCCACGTCGACTCGGTCGAGGGGATCTCGCCCGCCGTGGCGATCGAGCAGAAGAACCCGACCAAGACGAGTCGCTCCACGGTCGGGACCGCCACGGAGGTCTACGACTACATGCGGCTGTTGTGGGCCCGGGTCGGACGGACGTACTGCCCGGAGTGCGGTCGCCGCGTGCGGCCGGACACGGTCACCTCCGCCGTGGACCGCGTCCAGGATCTCCCGGAGGGCACGCGCATCCAAGTGACGTTCCCGCTCCCTCGTAGCGAGCGCGTGACGCACGAGCTCGTGGTGTCGAACCTCCGCGCGATGGGGTTCGTGCGGGTGCTGGTGGACGGCGAGTCCGTGGACCTTTCAGGTGAAGGCGCGGACAAGCCGGAGACGCTCGGGTTCGACGTCACGGCGACCGACGAGATCCTGATCGTCGTGGACCGGCTGAAGGTCGACCCCGACGACCAGGGCCGGCTCGCGGACTCTCTCGGCACGTGCTTCGTCGAGGGAGACGGGGAGGCGGTGGTCGTCGTCGCGGACGAGCTCGACGATGGACCGTCGCGGCTCCTCTTCACCGAGCGGTTCCGCTGCCCCGAGCATCCGGACGTCCCCTTCATCGACCCCAGCCCGCAGCTCTTCTCGTTCAACAACCCGTACGGTACCTGCAAGCTGTGCACGGGCTTCGGCGCGACGCTCGACTACGACGAGGAGCTGATCATTCCGGACCACGGCCTCTCGATCGCGGACGGAGCCGTCGATCCGTGGACGAAGCCGCGTTACAAGCGCGAGCGGGAGCGGCTCAAGAAATTCGCGCAGGAGAAGAAGGTCTCGCTGTACACGCCGTGGGAGGAGCTGCCCGAGAAGTTCAGGGATGCGGTCGTGCACGGCGCCAAGGGATTCCGCGGCGTGATCCCCTTTCTCGTGTCCCGCGAGAAGAAACGCTACAAGCAGTACATCCGCGTGTTCCTCCGGAAGTACCAGAGCCCGCAGGTCTGCCGCGAGTGCGGCGGCGCCCGCATCCGACCGGAGGCGCTCTGGGTGCACGTCGACGGGCGAACGGTCTCCGAGGTCGCCGACCTGCCGCTCGAGGACCTCAAGCCGTGGATCGACGGGCTCGAACTCTCGACCATGGAGGAGCAGATCGCGGAGACGCTCCTTCGCGAGCTGCGTTCCCGCGTGCGCTTCCTCGTCGACGTCGGCCTCGGCTACCTGTCCCTGAGCCGGCAGACCCGGACGCTCTCTGGTGGGGAGGCTCAACGGATCTCGCTCGCCAACTCGCTCGGTGCGGCGCTGGTGGACACGCTGTACGTGCTCGACGAGCCCACCGTGGGGCTGCACGCGCGCGACACGGGCTCCCTGCTGGACCTGCTGGCCAAGCTCCGCTCGGCGGGCAACACGGTCGTCGTGGTCGAGCACGACACGCAGGCGATTCGCGCGGCGGACCACATCGTGGAGCTCGGGCCGGCATCCGGTGAGCAGGGCGGCCGGCTCGTCTACGAAGGCCGACCCGACGCCCTGGAGGGCGCCGATACCGCGACGGGGCGCTACCTGGCGAAGGTCACGGTCGGAGCCAAAGCCGGGACGTGGAAGAAAGGCCGTCCGGTCGACGCGTGCCTGACGCTGAAGGGGGCTCGCCAGCACAACCTCCAGGGCATCGACGTGGAGATTCCGCTCGGGGCGCTGACCGCCGTGACGGGCGTCTCGGGATCGGGGAAGTCGACCCTGGTGCACGACGTCCTGTATCGGGCCGTGGAGCAGGAGCTCGGAGGTCGGACCAGCGCCAAGGAGCACCTCGGCGAAGCCGTCGGCGAGTACGACGCTCTCGAGGGGATCGGCAGCCTGGAGGAGGTCGTCCTGGTCGATCAGTCGCCCATCGGACGCACGCCACGCTCCAACCCGGTCACCTACATCAAGGCGTGGGACCACGTCAGGAAGGCCTTTGCCGACCAGCCTCTCGCCCGTGAGCGGGGCTACGGGCCCGGGCATTTCAGCTTCAACGTGGCTGGCGGGCGCTGCGAGGAGTGCAAGGGCGCGGGGCACGTGGAGGTCGAGATGGTGTTCCTGGCCGATGTCTACGTCCCCTGCGACGCATGCGGCGGAAAGCGCTACAAGCGCGAGATCCTCGACGTGAAGATCCGAGGCAAGAACGTGGCCGACGTGCTCGAGCTGACGGTCGACGAAGCCATCCGCTTCTTCATCCGTGAGCGGAAGCTCGGCCGCGCGCTCTGGCACCTGCA
>JASFUR010000231.1:0-5796 GCA_050050215.1 Gemmatimonadota bacterium | reverse complement strand
CCGCATCGGTCGAGCACCCACAGCGTGCGTCCATCCGGGTCGATGTCGACGGCGGGGACCGAGCCCCATTCGCGGCCCTCGGGAAGGGCTCCCCAGTCCCGCACGGTCTCATACGGATTGGGCAGGTAGTTCACGGGCTCGACGCTCTGGCATACGCCCATGGCGGGGACCAGTGCGGCGCCCGTGACGAAGGCGGCGATGAGATGCCGACTGGGGGCGGGGATTGGCGGAGTAGGGACTCGCATGAGGCGGATTGTGGCGACGAGACCGGGCGGCTGCAACGCGACCGCTCCAGGTCCACCCGGACCGAGGGACCGCCGGAACCTCGCGCGCGCCCTTCGCTTTCCATAGGCTTACGGGACCAGCCCCGGAGAGACGAGCACACATGCGATACGAAGCACCGACGACCCTTGCCGACGCCGTCCGGCTCATGGCGGACGATCCCGAAGCCAGGCCGCTGGCCGGCGGAACCGACCTTCTCGTCCAATACCACGCCGGACGACGCCCGTCCGCCTTCGTGGACCTCAAGCGCATTCCCGAGCTCGTCGAAATCGAGATCGACGACGACGGTCTGAGGCTGGGTGCGGCCACGACCGCCGCCGAGATCTGGGAGCATCCGGAGATCCGGAGGCTTTGGCCCGGATTCGCCGAAGCGGTGCATCTGGTCGGATCCGAGCAGATTCAGGGTCGTGCCTCCGTGGGGGGCAATCTCTGCAACGGATCCCCTGCGGCCGACACCACGTGTCCGCTCATCGTGAACCGGGCTGAGGCGCTCATCGCCGGCCCGGGTGGGGAGCGCACGATCGACGTCGAGAGCTTCGTCACGGCACCCGGGGAGACCGCGCTCGGACCGGGTGAGGTCCTGGTTGCCATCCTGATGCCTCGACCGGAGCCGAGGACCGCCGACGCGTACCTCCGCCTCATCCCACGGTCCGAGATGGATATCGCGGTGGCGGGCGCGGCCGTCAGCGTCTCGGTCGACGAGAACGGCACGTGCACGGCGGCTCGTGTTGCGGTGGCCGCCGTCGCCCCGACGCCTCTCGTAGTGGAGGAAGCCGCCGACGCACTGATCGGCACGGCGCTCGACGAAGAGGCGCTCGAGAAGGCTGGGGCTGCCGCCAGCGCCGCGGCCCGACCGATCGACGACAAGCGCGGTCCGGCGGACTACCGCCGCCGGGTCGTGGGGGTGCTCACACGTCGCGCCGCCGCCAACGCGGCTGCGCGTGCGAAGGAACTCGACTGAGGAAACGATCCATTGGACACACTGCACATTAGAGCGACGGTCAACGGCGAGCCCGCCGAATTCCTGTGCGACCCCGGTGAGCGCCTGATCGACGCGTTGCGCGACCGGTTGGGCCTGACCGGGACCAAAGAAGGCTGCGGCACGGGAGACTGCGGAGCCTGCTCGGTCCTCCTGAACGGACGGTTGGTGCCGTCATGCCTCGTGCTGGCCGCGGAGGTCGACGGCCAGGAGGTGCTCACGGTGGAGGGCGTCGCGACGGGTGACGCGCTCCATCCGCTGCAGCAGGCCTTCCTCGAGGAGGCAGCGCTCCAGTGCGGGGTGTGCACGCCGGGATTGATCGTGGCGGCCAAAGCGCTCCTCGATCGCGTGCCGGATCCGACCGAGGAGGAGATCCGCTACTGGTTGGCGGGCAACCTGTGCCGGTGCACCGGCTACGATAAGATCGTGCGCGCCGTGACGTCCGCGGCCGCGGTGATGAGGGAGCAAGAGCAGGAGAGCGAGGTGACCGTATGAGCGAGAATCGCACCTTCGACACGATCGGCACCCGCCCGATCCGACACGATGGGCTCGACAAAGTCACGGGCCGGGCGAACTACGGGGCCGACTTCACCCTGCCGGGCATGCTGCACGGCATCGTGGTGCGGAGCCCGCATGCCCACGCTCGCATCCTCTCGATCGATACGTCCGAGGCCGAGGCGGTCCCGGGGGTGAAGGCCCTGATCACCGGTGAGGACATCCCGAAGACGACGGCAAAGCTGGTCTTCGGAGAAGCCGCCCTGAGCCTGGCCGACATCGGGGACAACGCCATCGCCCACGACAAGGCGCTCTATCAGGGTCATGCGGTCGCGGCCGTGGCCGCCACGTCCGTCGAGGCCGCACGTGAGGCCGCCGAGAAGGTCCGAGTGGAGTACGAGGTGCTGCCACCGGTGATGAACGTCGACGCTGCGCTCGCGCCTGACGCACCCCTGCTGCGCGAGGACCTGGTCACGAAAGGCCAGCCGCTTCCGGACGCGCCCGAGCACAGCAACCTCGCGATGCGCCTCGAGTTGAGCCGCGGCGATCTGGAGGAGGGCTTCGCCGAGGCGGATGTCGTCGTCGAGCGCACCTTCACCACGCCGATGGTCCATCAGGGCTACATCGAGCCGCACGCATGCGTGGCCCGCTACGGAGAGGACGGTCAGGTGCTGGTCTGGACGACCACCCAGGGCCACTTCGTCGTGCGTGACGCCTGCGCCGGCATCCTCGGGATGGACGCGGCCGGTATCAAGGTGATCCCGAGCGAGATCGGCGGCGGCTTCGGCGGGAAGATCCCCGTGTACCTCGAGCCCCTGGCCATCGCGTTGTCACGGAAGGCGCACCGGCCCGTGAAGATGGTCATGACGCGCGACGAGGTCTTCCGCGCGACCGGACCGACGTCGGGTACGAAGATCCGCATGAAGATGGGGGCGAAGAAGGACGGTACGATCGTGGCCGCGAGTGCCTCGCTCTACTACGAGGCGGGTGCGTACCCCGGAGCACCGGCCGGCGCCGGCGCCATGTGCGCGATCGCGGCGTACAAGATCCCCAACTTCGTGATCGAGGCGCACGACATCCTCGTGAACCGTCCCAAGGTCGCGGCCTACCGTGCGCCGGGCTCGCCCGCGGCCGCGTTCGCCACCGAGTCGGTCATCGACGAGATCGCGCGCGATCTCGACATGGATCCGATCGATCTCCGGCTGAAGAACGCGGTCGGCGAGGGGGATCAGGCGTCGTACGGACCCACGTTCGGACCGATCGGCCTCAGGGAGATCCTCGAGAAGGCGAAGGCCCATCCACATTGGTCGGCACCGCTCGGCGAGAACCAGGGCCGCGGCTTCGCGGTCGGCTTCTGGTTCAACGCGGGCATGAGCTCCGCGGCGACCGTGGCGCTGAACGCCGACGGCAGCGCGAGGGTCGTGACGGGCAATCCGGACATCGGCGGCACGCGCGCCGCGCAGGCCATGATGGTGTCCGAGGAGCTCGGCATTCCGGTCGAGCGTGTCCGCCCGACCATCGCCGACACGGACAGCATCGGCTACAACGACCTCACCGGCGGGAGCCGCGTCTGTTACGCGACCGGCATGGCGGTCATCGAGGCCGCCCAGGACGCGCGCGCCCAGCTTTGCGAGCGGGCCGCCAGGATCTGGGACATCGATCCGAGCTGCGTGGTCTGGGAGCACGGGAGCGCGGTCGCCACGAACGGCGCCTCGGACCACGAGCCACTATCTGTGACCGAGCTTGCCGAGAAGATGACGTCGACCGGCGGACCGATCGTGGGGCGCGGCGCCATCAGCGCGCCGAGCGCCGGACCTGGGTTCGGTGCGGCCATCTGCGACATCGAGGTCGATCCCGAGACGGGCGTGAGTCACGTGACTCGCTACACGTCGTTCCAGGACGTAGGCAAGGCGGTCCATCCGGCCTACGTCGAGGGGCAGATGCAGGGAGGCGCCGCGCAGGGCATCGGCTGGGCGCTGAACGAGGAGTACATGTACGACGAGGACGGCATGATGCAGAACGCCGGCTTCCTGGATTACCGCATGCCGGTCGCGTCGGACCTCCCGATGATCGACACGGTGATCGTCGAGGTCGCGAATCCGCTACATCCGTATGGAGTGCGGGGCGTGGGCGAGGTGCCCATCGTGCCGCCCCTCGCGGCGGTAGCGAATGCGATGCGGAACGCTACCGGTGTTCGCTTCACCGACCTGCCCCTTTCGCCGCCGAGAGTCCTCGAAGGGGTTACGGAGGGCTGAGGGGCTTTTGGCGACCGTCCACTTCTCGAGGAGCCTGAGGGAGCACACCGGCGGGGCGGAGTCGGTTACGCTCGACGCGCCCCGGGTGCAGGAGCTCCTGAACATGCTCACGGAGAGGTTTCCGGGGCTTGCCGCGCCGCTCGAGGTCATGGCGGTGTCCGTGGACGGTGAGATCCGTCAGGAGCCCGAGTTCGTGCCGCTGTCCGGGGACAGCGAGGTGCACCTCGTGCCGAAGATTCCGGGGGGCTGAGCCGCGACGAATGGTTTGCGGAGGCTCTGCCACCGGCGCATCTTGACCCGAGCATGGCGGTAGCGCGGCCTGCGCTACTCTCGCGAGGTATCCGACAGCCCCTCACCGCGCGGAGTCCGCCCCGATGGATGATCGTGTGATCGGGCCACACGCGACGCTGGGACGTCTCGGCAGGGACGTCGCCCTCTGGATTGCCGCTGCGCTGCTTCTGATTGCGGCGGCGCCCTATGCCATTCCCCTTCTCGATGCCGAGCAGTTCGGGGACTGGCGCTACATCTACTCCGACATACCGATCGCCCTGGCCGGGCTGGTGGCGGCGACGTGGGGCACCCGACGCCTCGGGTCCTCGTCGGAGCGCCACTTCTGGCGCCTGGTCGGGCTGGCCTATGCCGCGGTGGCCGTCGGGGAACTCACGAACGCGTTCCTGCCCGACGCGGCATACACGGCGTTCGTACGTCTTCTCGTGCAGTCCGCCTTTCTCGTGTACTACGGAGCCCTCATGATGGCGGCGGCCGCCAGTCAGGGTGGAGCCGCGGACCAGAATCTCTGGAACCTGCACCGCCTCCGGTCCATCGGACTCGGGGTGATGGGTCTCGGATTCCTGGTCTACTACCAGGTCGTGCCCGACGACGGTGGCGTCACCGTGGGGATGTGGTACCCGGGGCTCTTCCTGTACACGGCGCTGGACGTGGTGACCGGGCTGATGTTCCTGAGGGCATACGAGCGGCACGAAGATGAGCGCTGGCGCGGCATTCTCGCCGGGCTGGCCATCGTGAGCGGGCTCTATGCCGTGGTCGATGCCTGGGAGGCGATTCTCTGGTTGGAGCCGTTCAGCGGCGCCGAGATCGCACCGCTGTGGGACTTCGCGTGGTTCGTGCCGCCGCTCGCCTTCGTCCTCGTGGCGCGCCGGTACCTCTCCGATCCTCGGAAGGACGCGGTGGACACGCGGATGGCGCACCGCCCTCGTCCCGACCGTGGCCTCCTGGTCGTCGGGCTGTTCGCGTTTCCCGTCGTCCACGTGGTGTCCTACTACTTCGGCCTCCTCGACCCGGACCTCCGGGGGGTCCGGGAGGGTGTGGTCGCCTTGTTCGTCCTGGTGATGGGCGCGATCACGCTGCTGTACCTCCGCTGGCTAGAGCGCGAGAGAGCGACGGGGGCGGCCGAGCTCGCGCTCAGCGAGGAGCGGTATCGATCGTTCGTGCAGGCACGCTCGGACGGGATCTACCGGGCCGAAGCCGACCCACCGATCCCGGTGTCGGAGGACGTGGACGAGCAGATCGACCGGATCGAACGCCTTGTCCGGGTCGCGGAGGCGAACGACGTCGCCTATCTGCCGAGTGGGGTGCCCTCGACCCGGGTGGGAGGCTCCTTGGTGGAGCTGTTTCCCTCGGGCAGTCTCTGGCGTGAGGGGCTTCGCCGCTGGATCGAGTCCGGGTACCAGATCGAGCTCGAGGTGGTGCATGAAGACGACGAGGGCCAGCGCTGGTACTACCGGTACGGCCTGACCGGCATCGTGGAAGACGGAGCGCTGCGGC
>JASFUR010000230.1:0-5802 GCA_050050215.1 Gemmatimonadota bacterium | reverse complement strand
CGCTCGCTATTGTACCGGGTAGACGAGTGCGTTTGGTAGGCCAGAAGCACACGGCCTTGTGAACTCGGTGGCCGCGCCAGCAGAATTCCGAGTCCGTTAGAACGCCCACGGCGATGGCAGGCCCCTAATCAAAGACCTAAGCGTATGACGCGTCTGTCCGTCCTTCTCGCGGTTCTCTGCCCCGTCTTCGGTTGTACCGCCTCGACTGAATCAGGACACCCGGCCACGAGCGATCCGGCAGAGGTGGATCCGGCGTACCCGCCTGCGATGATCGAAGAGACGTTTGAGAGCGGTGGGTCCGCGCTCAGTGGACTCGTCTACGTCGCGAACGGGCCTGGGCCCCATCCCACGACTGTGTTCTTGCATGGGTTCCCGGGTAATGAACGCAACCTCGATCTCGCTCAGGCCCTCCGACGCTCGGGGACCAACACGGTCTATTTCACGTATCGTGGCGCATGGGGCAATGCGGGTGGATTCTCGCCGGAGCACGCCCTCGAGGACGCGGCCGCTGTCCTTGCGACCGTCCGCGATTCCGCTTGGGCTGCCCGAACTCGCTCCGATCCGGACCGGGTGGCTCTCGTGGGCCACAGCTTCGGTGGCTTCGTGGGGTCCGTCACCGCCGCGCGCGATCCCGCCGTTCTGTGCTACGCGCACCTGGCGGGCGCCAACCTGGGTGCACTCGGCCTCGCATCCCGCGCCGATCCGTCCGTCCGCCAAGGCCTTCGAGATTCCTTCGACCCCTATACCGTGGCGTCCGGCGGCCCCATGGATACGAACGTCGACACGCTTATCGCAGAGGTGGAGTCTCGAGCCGAGGAGTATCTCACCCCGAGGTATGCGGCAGACCTGGCATCGCGTCCGCTCCTGGTCGTCGCGGGCACACGAGACGAGGCGGCCCCGAAAGAGATGCATCACGACCCGTTCGTACTGGCGCTCGCTGAGGCAGGCGCCGATCGCGTGACCGAGGTGGTCTACGACGACGACCATTCGTTCTCCGCCAACCGCATTGATCTTGCCCGCCGGCTCGTCGACTGGCAGGCCGCGGAATGCTGGTAGCGCGTTGCCGGAAGCAGATACGGCTGCACAGCGTTCGAGGTCGTCTCGATGGGGGCTTCCCAACAAGGAATCGCTGCTGCGCGGGTTGCCCAGAGGATTGGTCTCCGACCAAACAGACTCACGAGCAGCGGTCGACTTCGCTCCCTCTTGTACCGCCTAGACTGCTCCGGAAATCTGTAGGCTAGAAGCACACAGGCTTGCTACCTGGTAGGCCGCGCCAGCAGAATTCCGAGTCCGTTAGCTAGCTCAAGACCGGCCGGGCGACGTCTGAATCCAGCCCGTGTAGCTGAGGCGCCCGTCGGAGAATCGGCCACGGACTTCCACTTCACCTTCCAGGCCAGGGCCGAACCTGATGGTGCCGGTAATCTCGCCCGCGTTCCTCACCACAGCCGTATAGCTGAAGTCCGACGAGACATCCTCAGCAGCAACGACGCCCGACAGCCGTCCAACGGCGATCCACTCTTCATCGAACGTGCCGGCCGGGGATCCGCATGGACCATGGACTAGGATCCGGAAGTCCACCTCGAACGTTCCTCTGATCGTGCCACCGACGTCATAGTCCTGCTGCACGTCGACCACGCAGCCGCCTCCGGCATCGATGCGACGTGGAGCGCTCGCTGGAGGCCCGGACGGGGAGAAGATGCCCCGAGCCTCAAGAGAGCCCGCCGGCGCATCGGACGTCTGGGCAACCGTCGGCTTCGGTGGAAGTAGGGTGCACGTCACGGTAACCAACACGATGCCTGTCCGAGCAGCTACGATCACGAGCTCCCTCCCCGCTGGACCGCGATGCACACCAATACGACTGCCCATCGGTAGTGACAAGTGGCGCCTCTCATTGACCGGACGTGGTAGCTAACAGGGAATTGCTGCTGCGCGGGTTGCCAGAGGGGTTGGTCTCCGGCCGTCTTTGGCCGGTGAACAGCGCTCGACTTGGCGCTCGCTGTTGTACCGGGTAAACGCTTATGGTCGGTAGGCTAGCAGCACACAGCCTTGCACCCGTGCAGGCCGCGCCAGCAGAATTCCGAGTCCGTTAGAGAGCGAGAGCCACGGTGGGCGAGTCGGCTATGCGACCTGTACCGGTTCGATGCTCTCCAGCTCCTCGGCCTTATCAGAATGCAGCGCATCCCAGAGGTCGACGGCCTGCTGCAGATTGAGCCAGAAGCCCGCAGTCGTGCCCGTGAACTTGGCGAGACGCAACGCCGTGTCGGGGGTCACCGCCCGCTTCCCATTGACGATCTCGTTCATCCGAGGGTAGGAGATCCTCAGCCGCTCTGCGGCATCCTTCTGTGTGATCCCAAAGGGTAGCAGAAACTCCTCAAGAAACACCTCACCGGGGGTCGTCGGGCGTCGATTCTTCGGTAGCCGCATGCCTAGCTCCTGAGCTCTCTTGCTCCTGTCCGTCAGTGGTAGTCCACGATCTCAACGCGTTCCGCACCAGCGTCCGTCCACCGGAAGCAGACCCGATACTGATCGTTGATCCTCACCGAGTAGTCATCCTTCCGGTCTCCCTTGAGCCTCTCCAACCGCAGGCCCGGAAGTGAAAGGGATTCCAATGACTCCGCAGCGTTCACCTGATCGAGCACCGCACCAGCCCGCCGATGCAACTTCCCCGGCAACGCCTTCCGCGCCGCCTTCGAGTCGGTTCCGTCGAAGATGTCCTCGGTCCCACGATCCTTGAACGAGACGATCAAAGTCGCTGGCTCCTAGACACCGTGGACTATTAATGCTTAATGGTAAGCGTAATACGACCCTCGCTTTCTAACAAGGAATTGCTGCTGCGCGGGTTGCCCAGTGGGTTGGTCTCCGACCTTCTCTGGTTCGTGACCAGCGCTCGACTTGGCGCTCGCTGTTGTCCCGGGTAAACGTTCGTGGTCGGTAGGCTAGCAGCACCAAGCCTTGTGAACTCGGTGGCGGCGCCAGCAGAGTTCCGAGTCCGTTACAGCGCAGCTGGTAGGCGAAGTGACTACTTCACCGAATCCAGCACCGCGCGGGGATGCTTGGCCGCGACGCGGAGCAGGACTTTGGCCGGGCCCTGCGGATGACGACGCCCCTGCTCCCAGTTCTGAAGCGTCCGCACGCTGATCCCGAGAAGGGCGGCAAACTTCGTTTGCGACAGCCCGTACTCCTCTCTGATCGCGGCGACTTCCGGATCGTCGAACCTCGTCTCGCGTGCCGCCTCGCGCTCGCCCCGCAGAATTGCCCCGCCCTGCTTGACGCTCTCCACGAGCTCGCTGAACAGCTCATCCCTCATTTGAACTCCTCCTTCACTAAGGCCGCCAACACCTTCTTCTGGTCCGCTGACAGGTCACCCATCTCGCTCTTCGGGTACATCAGCAGCATCAGGATCTGACCGTCAGCCGTCGCCCAGTAGTAGATCGCACGAACCCCGCCGCGCTTGCCGCGGCCCGAACCCTGCCATCGGATCTTCCTCAGACCGCCCGTCCCTCGAATCAGGGCTCCAGCTTCGGGGTCCTGAACGAGTCGCAACTGGAGCAGCCGGTAGGACTCCGCATCCAACAGCTTGTCCAACTGCTTCATGAAAACCGGCGTCTCCTTTGATGACCATCGTTTAGTCTACGTCATTGGCGTACCATACGTCAATGGCGTACCTATGATCCCGAACCTTGGGGGGCTGCGCTCCAACAGAGAATTGCTGCTGCGCGGGTTGCCATTGAAGGAAGGTCCCCGACCTACCTGGCCTCGCATTCAGCGGTCGACTTCGCTCCCTTTAGTACCGGCTACATGGATGTGGTTAGGTAGCCTAGCAGCTCACAGACTTGCTACCTCGGTGGCCGCGCCAGCAGAATTCCGGGTCCGTTAGGCAGCATCTTACAAATCCCTCTGGAGACAGCCACTTGGGAAAGTCGATCAGGACAGTTGCGTCGCTCGGCCTGGCGCTGGGCGGGCTCCTGGGTTTGGCTGGGACGTTCGCGCCGTCTGACTCCCTGCGAGGCCTCGCCTGGGGCATCGACGGCCTCGGACTTGTCATGGCCAGCGCTTTACTCACGGTCGCGTTCTTCCGGGCGGGCCACGACCTCGTCGCGTCTGGCTTTCTCGTCTTTGCCGTGGGCCAGGGCCTTGTCGTGTCTGGAGCAGCAATGGACTTACCGCGAAGCGTTCCTTCGTTCGGCGCGGGAGCTGGGCTTTGGGCTGTCGGCCTCCTGTTGATCAGCACTCCCCGGACCTTGCCTGCCGCCGCGCGTGTTCTCGGTGTCCTCACCGCACTCCTGTTCGTCGTGACCTCGCTGAGGATATTTGCCGGTGAGCTTCTCCTGCCCACGTCGTCGCCGATGCCGTTCTTCGTATACCCGGTGTTTGTCGCGACGCTCGGAAGCTGGATTTGGACCCTTCTTACGGACAGGATCACAGCAACCGAATCGGCGGACGCCGTCTAACAGGGAATTGCTGCTGCGCCGGTTGCCGGGAGGATCGGTCTCCGACCTGCCAAGGCTCATAACCAGCGCTCGACTTGGCGCTCGCTGTTGTACCGGGTAAGCGCCCGTGGTCGGTAGGCTAGAAGCACTAGGTCTGGTGAACTCGGTGGCCGCGCCAGCAGAATTCCGAGTCCGTTATGCAGCGCTTGGCAACGTCACGAGCGACTACCGACTGCCTGGTCCGGCGATCCACGCACGCACCCAGAACTTTGCCACCGCCAACCCGCCTCAGTCGCTACAAGCTGGTCACAACGATCTCGAGGCCCCTGCGCCCTCAGTCGGTCCTAGCTTGCCTCGGCCATCCTCGCAGCGACGTTCGACATCACTTCATTGAGTTCTTTGGTGGGGCTGAAATCAATGAACTTGACGGCCTCGTCGACAATGGCGGTATGGCCCATAGGTGCATAGAACACGTCACCACCTTCAAAGCTCTCCTCGGTCCCGTCGTCATAGATGAACCGAAAGGCGCCTTCGAAGATGTACCCCCAGTGAGGGCAATGGCAGCTGTCGTTGCTGAGTCCTTTCAGCAGCGGTGTGAAGTCTGTGCCTTGAGGTAGCTCATGGTAAACCACCGTCATGTCCCCGAAGTCTGGCTGTGACCGCATGATGGTGCCAGGAGCCTGCATGATCACTGGGATGTCTTCCTTTCTCAGCTTCATCTTATTCCTCGGTGGGTTGAAGCCCGGGCATCGCTGGAAGACTTCCGGTGAGGCGCCTGGCAGTAGAAAGGCCGCGACTCGCCGCAGCCTTTTCGCTCACCAGATATAGACCGGCTTGCCCGGCCGCCGCCAGTTGGGCCAGTCCCAGGGGCCGCTCGCGGCTCTTCGGGCTGAGCGCTGCACAACAAGGAATTGGTGATGCGCCGGTTGCCGGAAGGATTGGTCTCCGACCAAACAGCCTCACATACAACGCTCGACGTAGCTCGCTACAAGTAAGCCGTAAGACTCCGTGGCGAGTATGCTCGGTGCCACCAGACTTGTGAACTGGTAGGCCGCGCCAGCAGAATTCCGAGTCCGTTAGAACGCACTTCGGGTGGGCTCCGTGGATCGCTCCATCGACGAATACTGGGCAACCGAGTTCGGCATATCTGTGGAGCTTCTCAAGCGGCCTGGGGTCACGCTCGTATGCGAAGACAGAGGCGGCTTCGAGGGCTACCCCGGAGTGCTCTTCTTCCGACGTGAAGACACGCTCGTCGTATCGGCCCAGCCGGAAGTGGCCCCAAAGATCACCTCCTCCGTGGCTTCCCTGTCGCCGGCTGCGATAGAAGACATCGCGTTTCTCCGCACCCTGGACGGGACTGAACCCGCCCGAG
>JASFUR010000229.1:0-5817 GCA_050050215.1 Gemmatimonadota bacterium | reverse complement strand
CGCGCCAGCAGAATTCCGAGTCCGTTAGAACGCCGCCCACCGTAGGAGAAGCGAATGGCCGCTGGTTCTGGGCATTGGGACCGGATTGGAAGGGTGGCTGGGTCGCTCGGCGTAATCCTGTCGTTGGTCTTCGTCGGGCTGCAGGTACGACAAGCGGCCACGCTTGCTCGAGCTCAGACACGCCAGGCCCTCTCCGAAAGCAACGCTCAGGCGCTTCAGCCGATCGCGGAGAATCGGGATCTGGCGAGAGCGTGGAGTTTGCGGTTCCTGCCGAACGCTCCCGACTCGGGACGACTCAACCGTACGGATTCCCTCCAAACGGCTGCCGTGATGTTTGCCTTGCTGCGGCATGTCGAGAACGTCTACCTGCAGTACCGGGAGGGCGTCATCGACGAGTCGGTCCTGGGGTCCTACGGCTTCCGGGAAAATGCTCTCTTCATTACGCCTGCGTTCGCATCCTATTGGGAGTCGCTGAAGATCAGCTTCGACGAGCGTTTCGTGACCGCGTTTGATGCCGAGTATGACTTGGCGTCTCCGCGGTAGTGGATCGCTCAGGAACAGAGGCTCAGCGTTCTAACAAGGAATTGCTGCGGCGCCGGTTGCCGCCCAAGGCAAGCAGGTTGGTGAGCGCGCGGGCGACTGTGGCCTGTGGTCGTAGGGCGGGTTACTGGCCCTGCCTCGCCGTTGAGGTGTCTCTGGGGTCGGAATAGTTGCGGACAAGCATGTGTTTTCCGCTTGGGGAGCGTGGGACTTCGTCGACCAGGAGCACACGAATGTGGGGCGGCTCGGCGCCCGCGTCGCGGATGCGCTGTTCGAGGTCGCGGATGACGGTGGGCCGGTTGGGGCGGGAGCCTGGCTGCGCCACGATCGCCAGGTCCAGTTCTCCGGGGCGGTAGGTGATCTGCCACTGGCGGACCCACGGCTGCTCACCGATACGCTCGAGGAGGTGGTTGGGATGGATGGGCACAGTGGTGCCGTCGGGGGCTTCGAAGCGGAGTATCTCACCCGCACGTCCTTCGATGGCCACGATGCGGCGGGTAGTGCGACCGCAGGAGCACGGAGCGGAGTCCACCGTGAGCACGTCATCGAGCTCGTAGCGGATGATCGGCTGGGCGAGGTTGTCGAGATTGGTTACGAGCACCCCCTCCCCCTGCGCGCCGTCGGGCACGGGCCGTCCCTCGGTGTCGACGACCTCGAGGAGCACCCGGTCCTCGAAGATGTGCATGCCGTCGTGTGCGGGACATTCCAGGGCGAGCGCCCCGCCCGTCTCAGTCGTGCCGTACACGTTGAAGGGTTGAATGCCCCAGGCCTGCTCGATGCGGTTGCGCATGTCGGGCGTGCACTGCTCGGCAGTGACCGCGCAGTACGCGGGCTCGATGGTGAGTCGGCCGGCAAGCTGCTCCTCTGCCAGAGCGGCCAAAACCGACGGGTAGCCGCTGACGGCGTCGGGTTGGAACCGGTCCAAGGCGGCTACCAGTGAGCTGACGGGATCGGAAACGTTGAGCCGGATCGTGCGGTGGGCACCGATGTCGACAGTTGCTGCCAGGCGGTTGGTGAGATGGAGCGGGCCGCCGGCGGTCAGCTGAGCGATCTTCCAACGCGGGATCCGCGGGTTGATGCCGAGGGCTTCTGGCACGCGCAAATAGGCCGCCATGTTCGCTCGCCACGCGCTGCGACTGAAGCAGAAGTAGGCCTTGACGCCGGAGGTGCCGCTGGTGGACGCGATGCGGTACTCGCCGCCAAGCAACTCGTCGCAACTCAAGTGGGCCGTATGCTCAGCCAGGGCTGTGAGCGTCAAGCGAGTGTCGCCAACCGCTTCGTCGAAGTGGTCCATCATCTCCTGCTTGCTCATGCGGGGCAGAGCTGCCAGCTCGACGGCTGCTCCGGCCTCGATGAGGGCCGATAGTCTTCGCCGATGCCATGGGGCGTGCTTGGCTGCATGGACGACGAGCCGCTCGAGCCGTCTCTGTTGGAGCGCTTCGATCTGTTGGCGGGGGAGTCGCTCCTGAGCGGCGGCCTGGCGAGCGGAACTCAAGCTTCTCGCCACATCAGCCACACGCCTGAGTTGGAAGCCGGCTCTCATGCGTCCAGCCCCTCTCCTTCCATGAACCGCAGGACCAGAGCCTCGGCGAGGTCCTCTGGTACCCCCCCAGGATCGACCACACGCCTCACGGTCACCCCGGTGCTGACAGTGAGCGCTGCCAGCGAGATCCGCTCAACTACGTCCGGGTCTTCGGAGACCGAGCTCCCCACGTGGTCGGCAACCCGAGCGGTGAGGGCGCGGCTGCGCTGGGCCAGAGCGGCCCGAAGGTGTGGGTGGCGAGATGCGTAGGCAGTGAACTCGACCAGCAGGATGGACCACGCTCGATCCTCATCGACGAGCCGCATGTACCGGTGGATCGCCTCGCGCATGCCACCAGCATCGAAAGCCTCCGTCAGCTGGTCGAATCGGTGTGTCACCTGACGGTCGTAGACGGCGAAGAACAAGTCGTCCTTGCCGTCGAAGTTCGAGTAGACGGCGCCCTTGGTATAGCCGGCCTCCGCCGAGACCCGGTCAAGGGACGCACCATGAAAGCCATCGCGGCGGAACACCCGCGCTGCCGCAACGACGAGCTCCTCACGGATCCGGGCGCTGCGCTCAGCGCGGGTCTCACGACCTGTTTGGCCGTGCGCATCAACCATCGATCACCTCTGTGATACCATCGGTATTCCGATACCATCGGTATCTGCAACAATACAGCGCCGTCGCCCGGAACGCCATTCGCCCCGGGCCTGATAGCGCCAGAAGCGGTGTGCCGACTATGCGGCGGCTTCACCCGCTCGGGTCGCCGGGCCGGCACGCATCCTGCGCCGTTTGATGGTGGAGAGAGTCTCCGCAGTCGTACGCCAAGTCGTGGAAACACAACGACTGAGGCGGCTGTCCGGGCGGTCCCTGTGGGGACGCGAGCGGTCAGTCGTCGGTCCGAAAGGCTGCAGGAAGTTCCTTGGGGGGGACATGAATGCAGAGCGGCGGACGAGCTGCCACACCTCGAATAAGGCCCGAATCATGACGACTCAGTACGGAAGGACTCTGATGAGAAGCCTCCTGATCCTGGCTCTGGCGTGCTCGATGCCTGCTGTCGTTCAGGCGCAGGGACGTGGTAACGGCCGGGGGCACGGCAATGGCCGGGGGCATGCGGATGGAGGCGACCGCGGCGGTCAGGTCGAGGCCACGGCGAGCGTATTGGGCGTCGAAGTGACGCTTTCCACCGACATGAGGACCCGGATCCGGGACTACTACACGGCACATCCGGTGTCGAACGCCGAGTCGCTCCCTCCGGGGATCAGACGTAATCTCGCGCGCGGGAAGCCACTCCCTCCCGGGATCGCCAAGAAGGTCGCGCCGCCCGCGCTGACGTCCCGGGTACACCTCCGGGAGGGCTACGAGCTCGTGGAGGTCGGACTCGACGTGTTCCTGGTCGAGGTCGCCACGAACGTGGTCCACGACGTCCTCATGGACGTAGTGCGTTAGCAACTGTGTTGCAGACGGAGCTGATTGAGGGGGATGGAAGGATCCCACCTTCGCCTGTCGCGGACCATGGCATTAAGGATGGTGAGTAGCTTCCTCATGCAGGCGACCTGAGCGACCTTCGGCCGCTTCCCGGCTGCGCGGAGGCGTTTGTAGAAGACACTGATGACGGGGTTCCAGCGGCAGGCGCTCCAGGCGCTGAGGAACAGCGCAGTGCGGACCGGAGCGCGACCGCCCCAGACGACCCTGCGCCCTCGCATGAGGCCGCTGTCGCGAGGGAACGGGGCGACCCCGGCGAGGGCTGCGATCTCTTTGTTGGAGAGTCGACCGAGCTCGGGTAGCTCAGCGATCAGGGTCCGGGCCAGGTTCGGGCCGACCCCGGGCACCTCCTGCAGCAGGTCGCTCTTGGCCTTCCAGACGGGGCTGCTTCGGATCCGCTCGTCGAGATCGGAGTCGACATCGGCGAGCTGACGCTCGAGCCACCGGATGTGCTTCTTGATGCCCTTCTGCACAGCCGGCACCGCGAAGCCGAGCCGGTTCTTCTCGGCTGCGATCATGTCGATGATCTGACGACGCCGCGTCATGATCGCATCCAGCGCGCGCGCATCCTCGTCCGGCAGCGGCCGGACCGCGGGTCGCACCCGTTCGGCGAACAGCGCCAAGATCCGAGCATCAATCTGGTCCGTCTTGGCCAGCTGCCCCGTGGACTTCGCGAAGTCTCGTACCTGGCGTGGGTTCGCTACGACGACCGCAACATCCGCAGCAGCCAAGGCGGCTGCAGCCGGCACTTCGAAGCCGCCGGTCGCTTCCATCACCACCAGCGCTGGCGATACCTCGTGCAGTGCCTCGACCAGCTGCTGGACTCCCACCTCGGTGTTGGGAACCGTGAATGTCTCCTCTCGACCGCTCAGTGCGTAGTCGAGCTGATGCTTCGAGACATCCACCCCCACGTATACCACCGACTCGCCCATGCAGACCTCCCCGCTGAAGGACGGTCCGCTCACTCCCAGCCTTGCACGATACGGGCTCTCGGCCCCGACAACTGTACGAGATCAGGCGAACCGATAGATCGGCGCAGCGCCCCAGCTAACGCACGGTCTTGTCACATACCCTAGGCGGGACGGGCTACCGCACCCTATTCTGCACTCGAATCTGTCGATTCGTCGACATACAAGGCGGAAGCTCCAAGCCCTATGGCCAGACACCGACTGAAGCACAGACGCCGCCGCAAAGAAGCTCGTCTCAAGCGGCTTCGCGAGATCGAGCGGCTCGAGATCGGACTCTTTGGGCAAGATGAGCCCGCACCGAGGTGGCGGCTGCTCTCCGACGTACCGCGCGTCTATGTCGCCCTGTTCCTGTCGCTGATTCCGGCCTCGGCCCTCTCGCTCCCTGATGAGGGTGCTCTCTTCCCTGTTCGACTCGTCGCGTACCTATGGGTGGTGCTGGTCGGGGTCATCCTCTGGCACAAAGGCAAGGCGCGTGTCGCTCGCCCCTTCGCCTGGGCGTGGTCAATCTCGGTCGCCGCCTGGGTCGCAGCGTTTCCTGCCCTGTTCTAGCTCCGTGATAGGCGGTGTCGCCCCGCTTCCGCCGAACAGGGAATTGCTGCTGCGCGGGTTGCCAGGAGGGCTGGTCTCCGACCTTCTACAGCTCGCGAGCAACGCTCGACTTGGCGCTCGCTGCTGTAGCGGGTAAACGCTTGTGCTCGGTAGGCTAGAAGCACATGGCCTTGTGAACTCGGTGCCCGCGCCAGCAGAACTCCGGGTTCGTTAGGCGGCGCCTCATCGCCCGTCGCGTTGACGCGACCGGATCCGTTCGATCGAGCCAGGGCAGTAGCGCCCCGGCTCGGATGTCAGCGGTCGGGCCCGGGGCCCGACCGAGTGTCGTCTAGTGCCGGGGAATCTCCCCGCCATGCAGCGCGAGCCAGTCCCGGAACGAGAGCAGATCGGGGTTCAAGCGACGAGATAGCTCGACGTCGCGTGCGCCCGTGAAGGCCTCGTTGAAGTCGTGGTAGAACTGAAACATGTTGCCCATGTCCTCGGCCCCGGGGAAATCGAACGAGCGGTAGGTGTCGAACGGCACGGCGAAATAGGACACGTCTTCGCCCAGCGCATCGCTCAGCGCGCTGGCCATCTCCGCCCCGGTCAGGTGCTCACCCGCGATGCCCACCGTCTTCCCGACGAACTCTTCGCCCCTCTGGAAGATCCCGAACGCGCACTTCCCGATGTCGGCCGCCGCGATCCCGGAGAGCTTCGCATCCCCCATGGGCAGGGCGAAGACCAGGCCTCCATCTTCGCCCCGCTGCGGCTCCA
>JASFUR010000228.1:0-5826 GCA_050050215.1 Gemmatimonadota bacterium | reverse complement strand
AAACCGGGTCGAGCGCGTCGCCCGACCCGGTGGATATCGCCGGGGCGTAGCTCACGGCTCGCCCCGGCCGGAGTGCGGAGCTGGAGAACGGCCCTACCTGGCGGCCGTGTGATGCTCCTCTCGCCGCTCTTGCTTGCGAGTGTCGTGCGGTGTCGCGGGCGGAGTCATGTACATGCGACCCCTGAGACTCAGACCCGCGAAGCCGATAACGGCGAGCGCGGCACCGGTCAACAACTCATTCCACCAGTACCCCGGGCTGACCAGCAGCCCCGGAACGAAGCCGGATATGAAGAGCCAGGCTGCTGCCGCGGCAGCGAGCCAGCCTTCCGTGCGCCTGCGCCCAACGATCGAGAGTGCAGCGGCACCGGCGAGGAAGCCGGTGATCCAGTTGCTCCAGGCATATCCTGCGGGTCCAAATCCCAGGAAGGCCGACAAGGCGGCCCATAGTCCCAGGATACCCACCATGATTGCGCTACCCATTGGGTGCCTCCAATCGAGCGAGAAAAAAGGATCGTCGATCACCCTCCTTCCGTTGCATATCCCATTCCGGTGCCCCCTCCACGGAAGTCCCCTCTCCGACCGACCTCCTACCGTGAGCTCGGCTCGCTCTCTCGCACCTCCCGCAGGGTCATGACGACGTCCGCGTCCTGGACGTCCGGCGTCCCGCGGACCTCATACGCCTCGGGAATCGTTCGATAGAGATCCGACTCGTGGAAGTCGCTCAGGGCTTCCTCGGAGTCCCACACGTAGACCGCTCCGTGCTCCCCGGTCTCCGTGAATCGCAAATAGTACTTCTGACCGAGATCCGGGAGCGCCCGATACCGCGGTGCACGCTCCTTGTAGACCCGGTGCACTTCGTCGTCCGGGAGTCGGGATTCGAATCGCACGATCTGGATGATCATCGTCGTCACCTCCGCAACGTTGGTGTGGATGGGCCACGGTCTTCGTGGCCGTATTCCGCCCCATCCCCGTGCATACCGCGTTCCTCCGACGGCCCCCTCGCCACGCACGGGGCCCTGAGTCGGAATGCTGCCGGCTCGAGAGAGAGTCCGAGTCGAATGGCGCCGGGCCAGGAGGTCTAGCCGCTTCTTCAGTGCACCAGCGTGGCATCGAGCGTGATCTCGGTGTCGAAGAGCTTGCTGACTACGCAGCCCTCACGGGCATCCTCCGCCGCGGTCTCCACCACGTGCGCCTCGGCGCCCGGTGCTTCGACCCTAGTATCGAGGTGGACGGAGGAGACTTCGAAACCCTCGTCCCCTTCCTCGAGCGACACGATCGCCCGGGTATCGATCCGCTCCACGGATACGCCCTGATCATTCAGGAGCTTGGACAGGGCCATCGAGTAGCATCCAGCATGGGCCGCACCCAGGAGCTCCTCGGGATTGGTGCCCTTTCCGTGCTCGAACCGGGTGTCGAACGAGTAGCGGTTGTTCTTCAGGACACCGCTCCCGGAGCTCAACTCCCCTCTGCCGTCTTTCAACGTTCCGGTCCAGGTTGCAGATGCACTACGGTCCATAGTCGGCTCCTTCGTCGTGTCGATGGTTCGTGGCGGCTGCCCGCATCTTGCACGCAACTGCAATCATGCGAGATCGTCAGGCCGAGGGACGTCCATTGTCCGAACGTCGTCACGCCCCGGTCCAATGCAGAATCGATGCCAGGCGAGGGCGGGTCGGCGCCACCGAGATGCCCACGGAATACCTCCTGCATCGTAAGGAGTCGGCGATGTCCTCGAGCGACCCAAAGGAGGCACGACCATGCAGCGTACAGCCGATGTGGCCCGCGACGCGCGGTCTCGAAGACCCGACGGAGACCTGACCGAGGTCAAGGGCATGTTCCACGACCGAGAAGACGTCGAAAACGCCGTGTACCGACTGGGCCAGGAAAGCGTCCCCTCGGACACGATCAGCGTGTGGGTGGAGGACAAGAACGGGGACAAGATCCGCGAGCTCGACGTGGAGAACGAAGCGGGGACCTTGCGAGGTGCCTTCTGGGGGGCGGCGGGAGGCGCGCTGATCGGGGTGGTCATCGCCCTGCTCGTTCCGACCGGCGTCTTCGGGCCGGCACCTGTCGAGCTCTACGACGCCTCCACCCTCGCCTTCGCGGTGGGCGTCGTCGCCATCCTCGCCGTGGCAGGCCTCCCGCTCGGTGCCTTCTTCGCGCTCGGCCACTGGCGTGTCGGAACGCGGATACCCGAGCGGGAGATGCGCCAAGGCTCCCTGTGGGTCTCCGTCCGCAGTGACGAGATGGCAGACGTCGCGCGCCGCGTGATGCGGGAATGCGGCGCCGAGCGTCTGGCCGACTGACGCCATCCTCGGTCCGAGCGCTCAGGGCGTCGGCGCTGTCCCTTCCGCGTTCGCGAGCGCGTGCGCCGCGTTGACCAGCCCGATGTGGCTGAACGCCTGGGGGAAATTGCCGATCAGGTAGCCGTCGTCGTCGACCTGCTCCGTGAGCAGCCCGACGTCGTTCGTACGCTCCACAGCGAGCCGGAACAACTCGGAGGCGCGCTGGACGCGCCCCGCTCTCGCCCATGCCTCGGCCAGCCAGAACGTACACAGCAGGAACGTCCCCTCCCCGCCGTCGAGTCCGTCCGAGGCCAGGTACCGGTAGACGAGGCCGCGCTCGTCGGTTAGCCCGTCCTCGACCGCTTCGAGCGTCGAGATGACGCGACGATCTCCGGGCTGCAGGAACCCCACGATCGGAATCATGAGCGTGGACGCATCCAGCACGTCGCGATCGAAGCTCTGACGGAAAGCTCCGAGCCGGTCGCTCCATCCATGGTTCAGGATCGCCTTCCTCACCCTCTTCCGCTCGCGCTCCCAGTCGTCGACCCGATGATCTGCGTCGAGCACGTCGGCGAGGCGTATCGCCCGGTCCAGCGCGACCCAGCACATGAGCTTCGAGTGCACGTAGTCGGCCGGAGGGAGTCGCATCTCCCAGATACCGTGGTCCTTCCGCTCCCACTGGTCCGCGGCCGCATCCGCGAGGCGCACCAGGAACGCTCGCACGAGCTCGTCAGCCTCCGGAAGCTCCTGCCGTGCCTGGAACGCGGCTCCGATCAGCTCCCCGTATACGTCGAGTTGGCGCTGTTGCCACGCGTGATTGCCCACTCGCACGGGCTCGCTGCCGCGCCAGCCTGCAAGGTGCTCGAGCCGGCGCTCCGTGAGATCATGCTCTCCGCCGATCCCGTAGACAGCCTGCACATCGCCCTGCCGGCGCACCTGCGACAGCGCGGTCCGGGCGAGGAAGTCGAAGAGCGCGGTGGCCTCCGGGTCGCATCCGACGACATCGAACGCCCGGAGCGTGAAGCTCGAGTCCCGCAGCCAGGTATAGCGGTAGTCCCAGTTGCGGGTGCCGCCGACCTGGGTCGGGAGCGAGGTCGTCGGGGCGGCGACCATGGCGCCGGTTGGCTCGTAGGTGAGCGCCTTGAGCACCCGTCCGCTGACGTCGACGAGATCCTCGTGCGGGCCCCGATAGCGACCGTCCGTCTCCGACCATGCCTGCCACGCCTCGCGTGTCTCGTCGAGCAGATCGAGGATCTCGTCCTGTCCCCTCGGCGACGGGGGCTCGTCCGAGCTGGAGCTGTGCTCCAGGGAGAACGCCAGACGCTCTCCCTCCCGGAGCGTGGACTCACCGGAGGCGGACGACTCGTCGATGGTCATCTCGAGGTCGTCCGCGACGCTCAGGAGCAGAACAGAGGCCCCACCCCTTCCCAGCAGTCCGGCGGGCTCCTCGCGGAGGAGCGGATGGATGAGCCCGTACTCGGGCCTCGGATGGAATTCGTGTCGCAGCGGCACTTCCCCGCGGGTGCATTCGACGAGTCGCACCAAGAGCGGCAGGGGACGCGCTCCGAGTCGGCGCCCGTCCTCTCTCGGACCCGTGATGAGCGCGTCGACGAGTCGGGCCTCGCCCGCGTCGGTGGTGAACGTGGTTTCGAGCACCAGCGTTCGCCCGAGGTAGCGACGCGTGACCTCGAACGAATCCATCGGGCGAATGGACCAGGAGCCCGCGCCCGCATCGAGGATCCGGGCGAAGACCGAGGGGGAGTCGAAGCGCGGGAAGCACAGCCAGTCGACCGAGCCCTCGAGATGAAGGAGCGCGGACGTCCGACAGTTCGAGAGGAGCGCGTACTCGTCGATCGGTCGACCGCCGGCCGCGGAGCCCCGTTCACGCTCGCCTGCCGGGGGTCGGTCCCGCCGAAGCCCCGGAGCCGTCTCGGCCGTCGAAGCGGCTATGACGACGCCTCCGCATCTGCGACGAGCATGGCTCCGAACTCCTCTTCATCGTCGCGCCGGGCGACGATGAAGCACCACGGCTGCTCCTTGCGGATGGGTGGATGCGCGGGGCGCTCGGATCGATCGGTGTCGGTGGTCGTCGGCAGCACGGTCGGATCCTCTTCTCGCTTGCTCGTGAGGGTTCAATGGGTGGCCGGAAGCCATCGGCCGACGTCGGTCACTACGAAGGCAAGACCCGTTCCGAGACGCCCCCTGCTCGAGCAGCGCATACACTGCCGCCCGCCTGGCCCTGCTCTTGCACCTCACACCCCCCGGTTCCGCTGGTGATTCGGCCAGGCTCGCGACGAGCGCCGCGGCTCCGAGCGCTCCTCGCCGCGTGTCGCGCCGTGACATCGGAGGGCGACGAGCGTTTCACTTTTCCACTGTTTGAAACGGAGCAACTGCATGGAGTCCGTCGACCAGCTCTTCGTCGACACGCTGAGGTTCCTCGCCGCCGACGCGGTGGAGAAAGCAGGATCGGGGCACCCGGGGATGCCCTTGGACGCGGCCCCCATGGCCTACATGCTCTGGAGCCGATTCCTGAAGCACAACCCGACGAACCCGGACTGGCCGAACCGCGATCGTTTCGTCCTGTCGGCGGGACACGGGTCGGCGCTTCTCTACGCTCTTCTCCACCTCAACGGGTACGACGTGCCCCTCGAGGAGATCGAGCGGCTTCGCCAATGGGGAAGCATCACGCCCGGGCATCCTGAGAAGGGCCGCACACCCTGCGTCGAGGTGACGACCGGGCCGCTCGGACAGGGATTCGGGATGGCCGTGGGCCTCGCCATAGCCGAGCGGATGCTGGCCGAGCGCTTCAACACCGACGAGCACACCATCGTCGACCACTGCACCTGGGTCATCGCGTCGGACGGTGACGTCATGGAGGGGATCACGTACGAGGCGTCGTCGCTGGCGGGGCACCTCGGGCTCGGGAAGCTGATCTGCTTCTACGACGAGAATCGCGTGACGATCGACGGCTCGGCCGACCTGGCATTCAGCGACGACGTGGGACGCCGGTTCGACGCGCTGGGCTGGCACGTCCAACGCGTCAGGGACGGGAACGACCTGGCGGGGATCGACCGCGCCATTCGCAGCGCGCTGGACATCTCGGACCAGCCGTCGCTGATCCGGGTGAGCACCCACCTCGGCTACGGCAGCCCCAAGCAGGACCAGGCGGTGGCGCACGGGAAGCCGCTGGGAGAGGAGGCCCTCGAACAGACGAAGAGAAACCTCGGATGGCCCACCGACGCCCGCTTCTACGTCCCCGACGAGGTGGCCGAAGCGGGCGCCGAGTCCGTGCGCCGCGGGGCCGAGCTCGAACGTCGCTGGCGCAAGAGGCTCGACGAGTACAGAGAGCGGTCCCCCGAGCTCGCGGAGGAGCTCGACCGCCGACTGGCCGGTGGCCTGCCTGCGGCCTGGCCGGGCGTTCTGGAAGGTCTGGATTTCGGGGATGATCCGATGGCGACTCGCGACGCCTCCCATCGCGTCTTGAACGCCCTCGAGGACACCCTGCCCGAGCTAATCGGCGGCTCGGCCGACCTCGCCTCGTCGA
>JASFUR010000227.1:0-5828 GCA_050050215.1 Gemmatimonadota bacterium | reverse complement strand
TCCTCGCGCTGCTCGAGCGTGAGGCGCCTGAACTCCTCCGGAAGCGGTGCCCAGAGCCTCTCGTCCGAGATATTCGGGCGGAGACGGTCCACCGCGGAGATGCCGGGTCGGGAGAGGTCGACGACGGGGGCCTCTTCCACGCCCGGCCCCTCCAGGGCCACTTCCCGCTCCGCCACGGGCTCCAGCTCGGGCTCGTCGGGAACCTGCACCTCCGGCCTGAGGTCGATCTCGACCACACGCATCACCTGCATGCCCTCCGGCTCGGCGGACGCGACGGAGAACGGGAGGTCGGCAGGGTCGAAGTCCTGCGCGAGCCGCTCGAAAAGCGAAGAGTAGAGCAGCACGAAGAAGACATGGACCGCGGCAGATATCGCGAACGCGCTCCACACCAGGCGGCGGGAGCCGAGTCCCCGACGCGAAGGGCCGGCCCGGTCCAAGTGTGGATCTCGCCCACCGGCCTGAGTCTTCATGCTGAAGTCGTAAACCCCCTGCTGGGCGCTGTTCCTGGCCTTCTGGACCCTCATCCCACACCGACCGTCAGGTGTGCGACCGCCGCCTGCGTCAGAGGAGGCGGCCAAGCCGCTCGGCGGCCTCCTGCAGACGACCCTCGTCCACCGTGAGGGCGAGGCGGAAGAAGCCCTCGCCGCCTGCACCGAGCGCAGCGCCCGGGAGGATGATCACGCCCTGATCCTCCAGCGCGCGTCGTGCGAAGGTCTCCGACGGTTCGCCGCCGGGAATCGGCACCCACAGGTAGATCGTAGCCTTCGGCAGGGACACATCGAAACCGCTGCGCCGGAGCCCCTCGGCGGCTGCGTCCCTGCGACGCTGGAACGTGGCCACGTTGCCGGGCAACCACTCGTCCCAGGACTCGAGCGCGGCGGCGCCCGCAGCCTGGATTCCCAGGTATTGCCCCGTGTCCATGAAGGTCTTCACGGTGCTGAGGGGCTGGATGAGCTCCTTCGCACCCACCGCCCATCCCAGCCGCCACCCCGTCATGTTGTACGACTTGGACATCGAGTGGAACTCGATGGCGACATCCCTCGCCCCCTCGAGCTCCAGGATGCTCCGGGGCCGGTACCCGTCGAAGGCGATCTCGGAGTATGCGTGGTCGTGGGCCAGGAGGGCGCCTCGGTCCACGCAGAAGCGGATGGCCTCCTCGTAGTACGCGTCCGGCGCCACGGCCGTCGTCGGGTTGTTCGGGTAGTTGAGGTACAGGATCCGGGTGCGGGCGGCGACGTCCTCCGGCACCTCGCCGAGAGCGATCAGGAAGTCGTTCTCCGGCCCGAGACGGGCCAGATACGGGTCCCCCCCAGCGAGCGTCACGCCGCCCAGGTAGGCGCGGTAGCCTGGATCCGGGATGATCGCGACGTCTCCAGGGCCGACGTAGGCGAACGGCAGGTGCGCGATGCCCTCCTTGGAGCCGATCAGCGGCAGGACTTCGGTGGCCGGGTCGACCTCGACGCCGAAACGGCGCCCCATCCAGGCGGCGATCGCCTCCCGGAAGGCCTCCAGGCCCGACTGATAGGCATACCGCGAGAGGGCCAGATCACCGGCCGCCCGTCGGATCGCCTCCACGGCGGCTGGTGGCGGCGGGATCTCCGGATCGCCCGAGCCCAGGTCGATGACGTCCACGCCGGACGCCTCGACACGCCGCCGAATCTCGTTCATCCCGGCCAGCGGATAGCCGGGAAGCGCACGGAACCTATCGCTCGTGCGCATCACGACTCTCCGTGCGTCGCCGCGAGCGTGTCGGGGAGCCATCAGTCCCCGGCGACCACCGGATTGGAGAGGGAGCCCACGCCTGCGATCTCGATCTCGACCACGTCTCCGGCGGCGAGCGGTCCCACACCCGACGGCGTTCCGGTCGCGATCAGGTCGCCGGGCTCGAGCGTCATCACCCCGCTGATGTGCGCGACGAGAGCCGGGATGTCGAAGACCATGTCGTCCGCCGGGCTCTGCTGGCGCACCTCCCCGTTGACCTTCGTGGTGACGGAAAGGTGTTGCAGGTCGATCTCGGCGAGCGGCTTCACAGGCCCTACCGGGCAGAACGTGTCGAAGCCCTTGGCCCGCGTCCACTGACCGTCTGAACGCTGCAGCTCGCGGGCTGTCACGTCGTTCAGGGCACAGAGTCCGTCGACGTAATCCCAAGCCTCGTTTGCAGATACGGCCTTGGCCGCCTTCCCGATGCGAACGCCGATCTCGCCCTCGTAATCGACTTGGCCGGCACCCTTCGGCAAGACGATGGCCTCGCCCGGCCCGATGAGAGCCGATGCGGGCTTGAGGAACATCAGGGGCTCCTCGGGGAGCGGATTGCCGAACTCGGCCGCGTGCTTCGCGTAGTTGAGGCCGATACAAACGATCTTGGTCGGGCGGAGCTCGGTCATGGGCGTCCTGGCGAATCTGGATTTGGAGCGGAACGCTCCAATGGGTCACCCCGGGATGCGCTTGTCCAGAGAGGGGGGCCGGGAGGGTGGCCCGCGGGGAGGCCCTCTAGTGCGAGTCGACCGGTCGGCGCCCCGCGTTCGACGTGTGGATCCAGGTGCCGATGAGGGCGCCGAGGGCCGCGATGGTGAGAAGCGCGGCGACCACGGTCCACCAGACGCCGAGGTCCGCATGGCCCGAGTCCCAGCCTGCGCTGGCGTTGCGGAGGGCTCCGAAGGCGATGCCGAGGTAGAGAACGCCCACGGCCATTCCGAGAATCCGCTTCATCGCTGTCGCTCGAGGCTGAGTTGTGAGGAATCCGCGACGCTCCGTGCGTCCGGACGCGCGGAATCTATGCCGGGGACCCCCTCCGACCAAGGGGACGAGCCGGATCTTCGGCCTCGGCGTAGAAGGCCTCCAGGCGTCGGCGTACATCCGCCCATACGCCCTTCACCAGCGGCGTGTCCGGAAGCGAGTCCCGGAGGTACCGCCCGTAGCGCTTCGTCACGATGCGGTCGTCCAGCAAGAGAACGGCGCCGCGGTCCGTGTGGGACCGGACCAGGCGACCGAAGCCCTGCTTCAGCCGGATCGCCGCCTGCGGCAGCATGAAGTCGCGGAACGAATCGCCGCCACCCGCCTCGATGGCCTCCATCCGCGCGGCCGTGATCGGCTCGGTCGGCACCCGAAAGGGCAGCTTCTGGATGATCAGGCCCCTCAGCGGGTCGCCTGGGACGTCCACGCCCTCCCAGAAGGAGGCGGTCCCGAGGAGGATCCCGCGCCGCGCTTGCACGAATCCTCGGAGGATCCCGAACCGGTCGCCCTCGCCCTGTACGTAGAGGGGCCACCGGGCGTCCACTCCCGCGTTCCGGAGGAGCCCCGCCACCTGCCTGAGCGCCGAGTGGGACGTAAAGAGCACGAAGAGCCCTCCGTCGCTCATCTCCGCGAGCTCCTCGACGACACGGGCCGTCGCCTCCTGGAAATCCCGCGCCCCGCGCTCCGGCGCCGGCAGATCGGTTGGGACACAGAGTACGGTATTCGACATGAAATCGAATGGTGACAATATGATACGCTCACTTACTTCGAGTGGTTCCTCAAGTCTTTTAGTCACATTGTGAGCAAGTCCCAGACGGCCCCGCAGAAAGTCGAAGCTCTTCCGGGTCGAGAGCGTCGCGGACGTCAGCACCGTGGAATCCGCCTGCGTGAAGAGCGACTCCCGGAGCACGTCGCCGAGCTCGATCGGCGCGGCTCCCAGCACCAGATTCATCCGTCTGCCCCGGCCCCGCGAGTCCAGCCATCTGACGTAGGCGGCGCTCTCCTCGCCGGGCGCCAACACGAGGCGCAGGCCGTGCTCGGCCGCCGCGAGCCGCCGCTCCACGGAGCGCAGGTCGAGCAGGCGGCCCTCCAGCGCATCGGCCAGCTCCTCCACGATCTCCAGGCGGGAGCGGAGCTCGGCCAGCTCGCGCTCGAGCGTTCCGAAGGTGGCGAGCGTCGTGGCGAGCGCTTCGTGGACCCCCGTGGACTCCGCCGGCTCGCCGATGCCCGACGGTCCGAGCCGCACGGCTCCCTCCCCGGCCGGTGCGTAGGGCTCGACACGATCGACCAGGCCCTCGAGCGCCGCCAGGGCCTTGGAGAGCGCTGGCCGGATCCTGTTCTCGACGCGTTCGCGCAGCTCCGGTCCCTGTTCGTGGCCTCCGAGGGCCTCGTGCACCGCGGTCAGGATGCCCCGCCCCCGGTGGTCCAGCCGGGACAGAGAGCGATACAGGCCCCGTCGCGTCACTTCGACGCCCATGTGCGACGTCGCGGCGTCCTCCACGTTGTGCGCCTCGTCCAGGATCACATGCTTGTAGGCGGGCAGCACGGCGGACTGCGTGTAGTTCAGGGTCGCGCGTCGCACCGCCAGGTCCGTGAAGAGGAGATGATGGTTCACCACGAGGAGCTCGGCGCTGGCCGCCCGCCGTCGAGAACGCTGGTAGAAGCACTCCTGGAAGTGCGGGCAGCGGCTCCGGAGGCAGATGTCCGGGTCGCTCCTCACTTCCTCCCACGTGTCTTCGGCCGGAGAGAACGGCAGATCGGACAATGAGCCGTCCTCCGTCGAGCCCATCCATTCGAGGAGCCGGGCCATCTCGTCGGAGCGGTCGTCCTCGAAGAGGCTCGTCTGGCTCTCGGCCGCGAGCAGGGCCCTGCGGATGGAGACGTAGTTCCCCCTGCCCTTCACGAGCGTCCACCGCACGTCGCCGACGAGCTCCTCGACGAGCGGCAGGTCCCTCTTCGCGAGTTGCTCCTGCAGATTGATCGTGTTCGTGGAGACGACGGTCCGCTCACGGTTCTCGCGGGCCCACAGGGCCGCCGGAATCAGATAGGCGAGCGACTTGCCGGTTCCCGTACCGGCCTCCAGGATCGCCACGCCCCCCTCGTTGAAGCGCCCCACGATCTCGCGCAGCATCTCACGCTGGCCCGGACGGTCCTCGTAACCCTCGTGGCGGCCGGCGAGAGCGCCACCCGGCGCGAGCACCGTCTCCAGCGCGTCCACGTCGAGCGGGACCCGCTTCCGCGGAGTGGGAGGCTCCACCACGACGTAGAGGCTCTCCGCCTCGTTGTCGACGATGGCCGTGCCGAGCCCCTGCTCGTACAGCTGTGACGCCACGCCCATGTCGGCGTCGGACGGCTCGAGATCGCCGGAGGGGTGATTGTGCAGCATGACGCCGCCTTCGGGGGCGTCGCGGGCCGCCACCAGGACGGCCGCAAAGCTTCCGCGCGCCACCGCCCGAGGCTCGTGAACGACGCGGGACTCGTCGACCGTGGCCAGAAAACAGACCTCGCGCCCACCGGCGCGCGTGATCTCGGCCCGGATCCGCTCCCGGGTCTCGCTGGAGAGCGTAAGCGGGGTGGGCGGCGCCGACGAACGCCGCTGAGGCTCGGGCTCCAGGCCGTCGAGCCCCGCCAGGGCCTCCTTCGGCAGCCGGACCGGGAAGCCCTCGGGGATGCCAGACACTAGCGCGCCACTAGGTCTTGAGCGTCTGCTTCTTCGCCGCCGGGAAGAGGACGTTGTTGAGGATGAGCCGGTAGCCGGGGGAGTTGGGATGCAGCGCCAGGTCCGTCGGCGGATCGCCGATCTGGTGTTCCGGATCCTCTGGGTCGTGCCCGCCGAAGTAGGTCCAGGTCCCCTCGCCGAGGTTGCCGTGTACGTACTTCACGAGCCCGTCCTCCCGCGCCAGCACGATGTCGCCGGGCTTCAACCTGTCCTCGCGGAACGAGGTCGTCAGGCCGTAGAAATCGGGCAACACGGCCACGTGGTCCTGGGTCAGCATGCTCGGCACCGGATCGAACTTGGCAGAGAAGTCGAAGAGCGTGTATACGCCCAACTCTTTGCGCCAGGGCGTGTTGACCTGGTGGCCGTCGATGTCGGA
>JASFUR010000226.1:0-5839 GCA_050050215.1 Gemmatimonadota bacterium | reverse complement strand
CCCTTCCAGACGGCCAGGGCTTCGTCGAAGCGCTCCAGGATGATGAGCAGGAACGCCATCGAGCCGCGGGCCGGAAGGTTGGTCGGCTCCAGCTCGATGGCGCGCTTGAACTCGGCCTCGGCCGCTGGCCAATCGAAGTCGCGGCTCCACAGCACCGTGCCGAGCGCCGAATGAGCCATCGCCTGCCGGTCGTCCTGCTCGAGAGTGCCGCGAGCGGCGATCTCCAGCTCTTCGTGCCAATTCGGATGTGTCCGTCCCGTGAACGCCGGCCCGATGGCGAGGATCAGGGCGAGCCCCGCTCGGGGACGCGCGTAGTCGGGATCGAGGCGGAGTGCCGACTGGAAGTGCCGGGTCGCCGCGGCGAGATCGGCCGCTTGCCACGTGGTCATCGTCTCCTCGCCGCGCAAGCAGAGCGTGTACGCTTCGATGCTATCCGTCGGCCGAGCCTGGATTCGGGCGACCTCGGCCGGATCCAACTCGGCCTGCAAAGCCCTCGCGACGGACTGCGCGACCTCACTCTGAACGGCGAAGACGTCCTCGAGGCTCCTGTCGTAGCTCTCGGCCCAGAGATGGTCGTCCGCCGTCGCGTCGATGAGCTGCACGGTCACTCGGACCTTCCCGCCCGCGACGCGGATGCTGCCCTCCAGGACCGAGTCGACCCCGAGCTCGCGAGCGATCTCGGGCACCGGCTTGGTCGTGCCCTTGTACTGCATGACCGAGGTGCGTGAGGTCACCCTCAGGCTCTTCACGCGGCTGAGATGCGTGAGGATGTCCTCCGTCATCCCGTCGCTGAAGAACTCGTTCTCGGGGTCGGCGGACATGTTCGCCAGCGGAAGCACCGCGACCGAGCGCCGGCCGTCGGTGGGTCGGGTGGACGCCGGGAGATCCTCGCGGTCCGTGGCCGACGTCGGCACGGACGCGTCCACCGGGACGCTTGGGACGGTCGCGAGCCCCTCGTCGCGAATGAGCCCTTCCGGGGTGATGTCGTACGCCCAGGCCAGCACCAGAGCGAGTGGCAACCCCAGGACGATCATGGCCAGCACCACGGGGACGACCCATGCCGGCGCTCCGAGCTGTGGCAGGAAGGCGTCCGCACCTTCCGCGACCGCCAACCCCGCGACGACGTAGGCCGCGCCCACGCGCACAGCCTTCCGCCGCTTCGCCTCGGACCAGAAGCTCAAGGGGCGTTTCCGAGGACTGGATTCATGAGGGCCGGGGCATCATGGCCGCAAACATGCCGGCCGGAGCGGGCTGACGGCAAGCAACGTGAGCGTTACGCCGCCAGCTGCTTCAGCCTCTTGAGGTCCCGGAAGCGAATGAGCCTCCGGCTCTCCTCGTCCCAGAGCGCGAGGTTGATGAGCCGGAGGGTATCCCGGAAGCGGACCTTCGTGACGACGTGGAATTCGGGGTTCTCGTCGTGGACCTGCTGCAGCCGGTAGTTCGGGATGCGTGCGCTCATGTGGTGCACGTGGTGCACCCCGATGCTGGCGGTCAACCACTGCAGGGGCTTCGGAAGGACCAGGTACGAGCTGCCGTACAGCGACGCGTCGTAGTAGTCCCAATCGTCGTGATGATGCCAATACGTGTCCTCGTACTGGTGCTGGACGTAGAACATCCAGATGCCGAGCGTCGAAGCGATTAGCGTGACCGGGATCTGCACCAGCAGGAAGCGCTGGATGCCGATCGTCGTCCACATCGTCGCGACGACCGTGACGAGCGCCACATTCGTCCACCACACGCTCCGCCAGGCCTGCTTCCACTCGCGTGGAATGTCCCAGGGGTAGCGGTGCTTGAGCAGGAACTGATAGAACGGCGCCACCCCGAAGAGCACCAGGGGATGCCGGTAGAGCCTGTACCGGAGACGCTGCAAGCGGGGCCAGGATAGGTACTCGCGAACCGTGAACGTGTCGACGTCGCCGAAGCCGCGGAAGTCGAGGTCGCCCGAGTGAGCGTGGTGGTACGCGTGGGTGCGCTTCCAGTAGTCGTACGGCGTGAGGAGGACCACCCCGATGCAGCGCCCGACCCAGTCGCGGGCGGTCCTGGACCGGAAGAAGGAGCCGTGTCCGCAGTCGTGCTGGATCATGAAGAGGCGCATCGTGAAGCCGGCCGTCGGGATCGCGGCGAGGAGGGTGAGCCAGTACCCCACCTCGAGGCTGCGCAGCGTCAGGTACCAGAATCCGAGGAAGGCGACCGCCGTCGTCAGCAGCTGCAGGACGCTCTTGCGGGTGTCCGCGCCGACGTACGGCTTCAGCACGGTGTTCCAGCGCGCGACCGTCTCGCGGTCCGGCTTGGCATGGTTCATCGAGTCGGTCAGCCCTCGCTGGAGATGCGTGCGATTTCGGCGCGTACGTCGCGGAGATGGACACGGGTCATCGAGTCCGTGGTCCGGTCGAGGGCGCCTTCGGCGAGCTCGTCCAAACGGCCGAGCTCGGCCCTGAGCACCGCGCGGATGTCCGTGGACCACGGGCCGTCGTCCTCGGCTCGCTCGGCCTCCGGGTCGAGTCGGCGGTCGATGGCTTCCAGGAACGTGCGCTGCACGTTGCGCCGGTACGCGTCCACGCGGACGGACGGATCGTCGAGCTCACCCCACACGCCGTCCCGGAGGTCGTCCATGAGATCGGTCAGCGTGTAGGCCTGGGCCGGGTCGTCGGAAAGGGCGTCGAACTCGATGAGCCGCTCGAGGCGCGGCTGGCTGAGCAAGGCCCCCAGCACACGGGCCTGCTGGTCGCGGAAGCGCTCCACCACGCCCTGCGCCTCCATCCGTCGGAGCATGTCCTCGTCCAGGAACATCCGGGGGACGTGGAAGGCCACCTCCCCGAGATAGCGGACGGCTTCCCGCTGCCGCTCCCGGGGCACCGGCTCGAAGCGCGGGCCCCTGCCGTATCGCTCCTGGCTGTAGGCCCCGCCGACGAGCGCCGTGACGTGGCCCATGTAGCGTCCCCACTGGGACACCGCTTCGTCGTACAGATGCTCGAGCTCGTCGTAGCTGCGGCCCGGCTTCTCGGTGATGTCGAGAAGCATGTCCATCACGCGCTCCAGGTTCAGCATCCCGTACTTCGTGGCCTTCACCGCGTCGGCGTCGCCCACGGCCTCGGTGAGCGCCTCCGGGTCGGAGCTGCCCGCGTCCGCGGTCGTGAAGCGCAGCCACGGATGCTGCTCCTGCTCGCGTGCCCACTCGTCCAGAGTCGGGAGCTCGTCGTCGGGCGTGCTCGCGTCGGGGATCGGGGCGTAGCCCCAATGGACCGCGAAGAGATCGTACGGCCCGATCCGCGGGATCAGATACTCCGGAGGGATCCCGTCCTCCGGCTGCGCGACGTAGTTGAAGCGCGAGTAGTCCATCAGCGTCGCCACGTGTCCGCCCATACGCTCCAGGAACGAGACGCTCCGTAGCGAGTCGGGCTCGTACATCGACGACGCCTTGAAGTTGTGCGGGAGCCCGATGGCGTGGCCGACCTCGTGCGTCACCACGTACTCGACCAGACGACCCATCAGGGAGTCGGGGAGCGGGAGTGACTGCGCCCGCTCGTCCAGCGGCCCGGCTTGGATGACGTACCAATCCCGCTGCAGCTCCAGGAGATTGTGGTAGATGTTGACCTGGCCCTTGAGGATCTCGCCGGAGCGCGGGTCGACGACCTGGCCGCCGGTCGCGTTCGGGACCGTGGAGGGCCGCCAGTAGATCGCCGAGTTGCGCACGTCGTCGAGCGAGAAGTCGGGATCCTCCTCCCGCGTCGGCGCGATCCTGCCCTCGATGGCATGGCTGAAGCCCGCGGCTTCGAACGCGGGCTCCCAGGCTTCGACGCCCTTCACGACCCAGGGCTTCAACCAGTCGGGCGTCGCGGGATCGATCCAGTAGACGATGGGCTCGACCGGATCGGAGACGTCGGCGTCCGGATCCTGCTTCACGAGCCGGTACCGGTGGATCATGCGCACACGCTCGAGCCGGTTGTCCGGACGGGTGAAGTCCCAGGAGCGGCTCGAGTTGTAGCCGACGCGGTCGTCGTGCCACCGCGGCATCATCGGCCGCTCGGGCAATCTCGCCATGCTGAAGAGCACGGTCTCCGTCTGGCTCCGGCTCCCACCCCGGCCGCCGCCACGCGGAGGACCACGACCGACGTGCACGGCCTCCACGTTCACGGCGTCGTCGAAAGAGGCCGTGTGCTCGACCCAGCTGCGGTTCGACTGCAGACCCTCCAAGGGGTCCAGCTCGGGAAGGCTCGACAGGAAGAAGTTCGAGACGTCGATGACGGCGGAGCTGTCCTGCCCGAACACCTCGATGTCGAACGTGGCGAGAACGGCCCCCCGCCGAAGGCCCTGCACCGCCTCCCAGATCGCAGAGGTCGTGTCCGCGATCGCTGTATAGCGGTTCTGTCGCAGCAGGAGACGGTCCTCTCGCCGTTCCCATTGGACGATGAGATTCGGCCCGCTCGGGGACGGGTCCCGGGGAGTTTGCAGCGTGCTCTCGATGGTCCTCTTGATGAGGATCATCTCCTTGCCCAGCTCGTCCGTCGGGATCTCGAAGAAGAGGTCGTCGTCGACCTCGTGCACGTCGAACATGCCGTGCTTGGTGACCGCGTCTTCCGGGATCACGTCCGAGTACTCGGGCCCGCTCGGCTCCTCCTGGTCGGTGCTGTCCGGCTCCTGTGGGGCGCTCGGCCGTCCGCGGCGCCGGCTCGGACGCTGCTGGGGAGGGGCGAGGGCCGTCGCGGGAGCGAACGCCGCGGAAGCCGCGGCCGCGGAGTTGGCCGCGACACCGGCGGGAAGCGTGAGGGCTCCCAGAGCGAGCGCCGTGAGGAGCGGGTGGGGGGAGATGCGGCGAATCATGGACATGGCGGGCGGGACGCGGATCCGCGGAGACGCGGGCCCGGACGGTAGAGGAGCCTTTCCGAAACGACAAGTCCGCGCTGTGGGGTGTTGGCTCCCATTCCCCTTGCACCTCACGTAACGTCAGGTGCGATGGTGGTTCCGTACGGAGTCGAATGTGAGCTGAGGAGCACGGATGACGGTCGTGATGAAGGTGGGCGAGCTGGCCCGCAGCACCGGGCTGAGCGTGAGGACGCTACACCATTACGACGACATCGGCCTCCTGAGCCCGGCGCGGCGCTCCGCGGCGGGTCACAGGCTGTACGGCAGGCGGGAAGTCGAGCGTTTGCAGCGCATCGTCTCGCTCCGCCATCTCGGGCTCGCTCTCGACGAGATCCGCGAGTGCCTGGAACGGCCGGAGTATTCGCTCGAACGGGTGCTCGAGCTGCACGTCGAACGCTTGGAGGAGCAGCTCGGTCGGCAGCGGCGCCTACGCGACCTCGTCCAGGGCCTGCGCGACCGACTCCGCGACGGGGGAGAAACCTCCCTCGACGAGCTGACACGAACCATCGAGGTCACTATGAGCTACGAGAAGCACTACACCCCCGAGCAGCTCGAGAAGCTCGAGGCCCGCCGCAACGAGGTCGGCGACGAGCGCATCCGGGAAGTCCAGCGAGAATGGCAGGAGATCTTCGCCTCATACACGGACGCAATGAGGAGAGGGCTCGATCCCGCGAGCCCGGAGGTCCAGGCGCTGGCACGGAAGTCGGCCTCCCTCATCGGGGAGTTCACCGGCGGAGATCCGGAAATCGCGAGCTCTCTGGGCAACATGATGCGGAACGAGGGTCCCGAGGTCCTCGAGCGCCAGGGCATGGACATGGCACCCGGACTCTGGGAGTACATGGGCAGGGCCCGAGCCGCGCAGCACGGAAACGAGTGACGGGTCGGGGTGGCGGGTCGGACCCGCCACCCCGAGCAAATGAGGTTGGGCCGGCGCGAGCTGCGGACTACGCGTTCGGGCCGTCGCGTGGCACATTGA
>JASFUR010000225.1:0-5850 GCA_050050215.1 Gemmatimonadota bacterium | reverse complement strand
GAGGTCTCCGACCTTCTCAGTCTCGTGAACAGCGCTCGACTTGGCGCTCGCTATTGTACCGGGTAGACGAGTGCGTTTGGTAGGCCAGAAGCACACGGCCTTGTGAACTCGGTGGCCGCGCCAGCAGAATTCCGAGTCCGTTAGAAAGCGAGGCAACCCGATGCAGAAGGCGGTTGCGACCCTAGCCGCGATGGCACTGGCTGCCTGCGCGACGCAACGTTCGCTGGCCGGTTCCTACGCATACCGCATTGCGGGCACCGGCGGCGACTTCTTCGAAGACGGGTTCATTGTGTTGGCCGACGCTCCTCTGGAGCTATCGCCGCACTTCCGTATGTATCTCAACTATCGGGCCCTCGCCGAATCCGGGGGAGCAACCGGATGTGCCGTTCATTCTTCCGGCCCCCTTGCCGGTCATGCTGAGATCTTCCGATGGGACTTCGGGGACACGATCCGTGTGGTCCTGGTCGAGAGTGACCATGCCCGTACAGTCGCTGTGGTAGGCGGCTGGCCAGACCATCCGACCGGTCCTGTTCTCGCACACGCGTACGCGCTCTCTGACATCCTCGAAGCTCAGAACCACGGCTTGGTCGGCCCACCGGTCGACACTGTCGGTATCCTCAAGGCCGAGTTGGCCGGCCCTCCCGACGTGGCGATCTGCAACAACGCCCCCGGCCTCGACCTCCAATGACCGTATCGGTTCGCTTTCTAACAGGGAATTGCTGCTGCGCGGGTCGCCGGTCGGATTGGTCTCCGACCTTATACGGCTCGTGAACAGCGCTCGACTTGGCGCTCGCTGTTGTACCGGGTAAACGCTTATGGTCGGTAGGGTAGCAGCACCTGGCCTTGTGTCCTCGGTGGCCGCGCCAGCAGAATTCCGAGTCCGTTAGATGGCGCTTCTTCTGAACTCGCGCCCGCTTCGCCAGGGCAAAGCTGAATGCTGCGATTCGACTGGGATCCAAAGAAGGCGGAGTCCAACGAGAAGAAGCACGGAGTCTCCTTCGCGGAGGCCGCCACCGCATTCGGCGACCCACTTTCGCTGACGGTCCCCGATCCCGACCACTCGGTCGGAGAAGCGCGCTTCATACTCGTGGGGTTAACTTACCGGAGTCGCCTCGTCGTAGTGGCGCATGCCGAGGACGAAGATTCCGTACGCATCATCAGTGCCCGCCCAGCCACATCCGCTGAGCGCAATTTCTATGAACAAGAAGCCTGACGTTTCCGAGGCGCCCGACATGCGCGACGAGTACGACTTCAGCAATGCCGTGAGGGGGAAGTACGCGGAGCGCTTCGCCAAGGGCAGCAACGTCATCGTCCTCGACCCAGACGTGGCCGAGACGTTCCCGGACGCTCAAGCGGTAAACGAGGCGCTCCGAGTCCTGGCCCGCTCAACCCGGAAGACCGGGCAAGCGTCCTGATCTAGCTCTGTCGCGCAGCGCCATCTAACAGGGAATTGCTGCTGCGCGGGTTGCCGGGTGGGTGGGTCTCCGACCGTCTTTGGCTCGTGAGCAGCGCTCGACTTGGCGCTCGCTGTTGTACCAGGTCAACCTTCGTGCTCGGTAGGCTAGCAGCACATGGCCTTGTGAACTCGGTGGCCGCGCCAGCAGAATTCCGAGTCCGTTAGACGGAAACAGAATACGGCGCCCGCGGCGCCCCTCGGGCGTCCCATCCCGCGCCTCGACCTCGCGCCGTAGCCCCGCTCGCCGCATCCTCAGTGCCTCATCCTCCTCAACCCGAGGCACTCCCCCATATGAGCAAGCTAGAGCGATGGCTGACGCTGGTCGCGAACCTCTCCGTCGTCGTCGGAATAATCTTCCTCGCCGCGGAGATGCGGCAGAACACAGCGGCGGTTCAGGCGCAGACTCGGGATGCGATTACCGAGAAGCCGATGAGTTACATGGGTTGGGCCGCAACGAGCCCCGAACTGGCGGCAGCCCACGCGGCAGTCCAACGCGGCGAGGTGTCCGCACTGAGTGAGGCGGAACTCTGGATGTACCGCTGGTTCGTTATCGCGCAGTTCCGCGAATGGGAGAACTCCTACTACCAGTTCCAACAGGGACTCTTCACGGTGGCGGAGTTTGAGGGACGCGCGGCGGTCTGGCGTTCCCAGCTTCTTGCCGAGGGTGGGGGACGGGTCTTCCGTAATGCTTGGTCGGCTTCACGCGAAGGCTTCTCCCCCCCCTTCCGCGCCGAGATCGACCGCATCGTGGCTGAGGTGGAGCAGGCGCAGTGATTGGCCCATGTGTGTCTAGCCTGGTGCCGAGAAGGTGCAGAGTGCCCTGCAACCGTTTCCGTCTAACCGGGAATCGCTGCTGCGCGGGTTGCCGGGTGGGTAGGTCTCAAAGCGAATTAGGCTCGTCACCAGCGCTCGACGGGGCTCGCTGCGGCGACAGTTGAACGTGTAGGGTAGGTGGGCTTTTCGGTCAGCGGCTTGTCAGCGGACGGGCCGCGCCAGCAGAATTCCGAGTCCGTTGGGTCGTGTCCCTTACGGTCTCCCGCCTGGACCGATCAGGAGTGGCTTCAGCCCCGAATCCACTCAGACAAGACCGCGTGCAACTCCTCTCTTGCGGCCCCATAACCGTGGTCCGCATGGAACGTCTCGAAGCGAACGCTATCGGCTCCCGCTCGGCGAAGGGCTCGGTACAATGGGAGCAGAGTGTCATCGATAGTGACGTTGACGTCGTCCCATCCGCCGACCAGTAGGACCCGCCGATCAGCAAGTGCTGGTGCGTTTTCGATCAGCCCGTAGACCTGCTGCCCGACTGCCAGTTCATCCAGCGTGCCCTGAACGCTGAATCGGATCGGTCCAGCCGGAGCGGCGGATGACTCGAGGAGACCATCGACCATCTCCGCGAACGCCGGGTCCGACTGGTACTGACGTATGAACTGGGCGTGGTCCGTGCCGGAAATGGAAAACACAGACCTCACTTCCTCATCTCTAGCCGCGTACGCGAGCGACATCCCCCCTCCCCAACTGTGCCCTCCAAGTACCAACCTTCCGGAGGACAGATCCGGTCTGTCCGAGGCCTCGAGCCAGTCGAGTGCGGCGCCGATGTCATCGAGCGCATTTGCGAACGTTGCCGTACCTGTCGCGTCATGCCATCCGCGAGGCGTTAGGACCGCCACCGCGATGCCTGTGTCGCGAAGTGCGCGCCCGACCCCCAGTTGATCGGACGGGCCGCCCCCCCATCCTGGGACCAGCAGCACGGTGGCGTCCGGGGGAGTGGCCGGCGTCCAGAGTGTAAGCACAATCTCCTCGGTGCCGCTGGGAATGCGAACCTCTTCCTGCGCGGAGATCGGCTGCACCGACGCCGACCCGAGCATCAGGGCAAGGATCGGCTTTGCGTTCATCAAGCAGCCCTCGTTCGATTCACGATCCGATTACCGAAGTATCAAACGTTCATGAGCGAAAGTAAGCAGCGGGACACGATCTAACAGGGAATTGCTGCTGCGCGGGTTGCCAGGTAGGTCGGTTTCCGAGCTCATAGGACCCGTGATCAGCGCTCGACTTGGCGCTCGCTGTTGTACCGGGTAGACGCTCGTGCTCGGTAGGCTAGCAGCACATGGCCTTGTGAACTCGGTGGCCGCGCCAGCAGAATTCCAGGTCCGTTATACCGCCAGCCAACGCCGCCGAACTCGCGCACGCGAGCCTCGATTCGAGAAGCATGATTTTGGGGACGATGCCGGGGCACCGCTCATGCCCGGCGGCTTCAGGTTCGGCTGCGGTCGGCATGGCTGCGATTCCTAACGTCCGCCACGCGACCTCAACTCGCGCGCCTTCCAAGACTGGTTCGCGGGGGGTGGGCCCGGCTTGAATCGAGCACGGCTTCAGGGTCGCAGGCTTCGGACATCGAACACGTTCAGCGCGACCCGCAAAGGCTGGCGGTATAACAGGCGATTGCTGCAGCGACGGTTGCCTTCTTGGACTCGTTCCCGATCTGGTGGGCCAAGTCAGCTGCGGCCCCTACTGACGGGCCTTCGCTACGACGTAGACGCTCGTGGTCTCAGACGTGGCAGCACCTGGACTTGTCTCCTGGCTGGCGTCGCAGCAGAATCGCAAGTCCGTTGGACGGCACTCGGCGTACACACAGACAACTGCAGCCCTATGGCGTCACTTGTGCGATGGACCAGGTGTTGCGGGCGCCTCGCTTCTTTGGCCGCCGTGTGCCTCGTCGCTCACGGAATGGCGACGCCCGCCGCCGGCCAATCGTCGTCTTTGGCACGCGTCGCTCCCACGTCGGTCTTAGTTGGGGAGGCTCAGCCCCAGCTGGTGGCCAGCCCAATCGGCCCGGTCGCCCAGGTACCAGCCCCACAGCCACGGCTGAGTCCGCGGCAAGCACGGGCCATCGGACTCGGTGTCGGGGCCGGCGCCCTCTTGGGACTCGTGGCGGGATTCGTGACCGCCCCTGACAACTGCGGTCTCGAGTGCATCGGACGACCGATAGGCTACATGGTCGGCGGGGCCGGAGTCGGTCTGGTTGTCGGCTTCGGGGTAGCACTCAGCATGGGGGGTGGGAGTGAGGACGCCGCCGAAATCCGGGTGGCGCTGCGCACGCCGTCATTCTTCTAGCGGTTGGTTTCACACGCGGTGCCTCCTCGACCATGAGACGGTCGCCGGGGGCACGCGCCGTCCAACAGGGAATTGCTGCTGCGCGGGTGGCCAGGTAGGTCGGTTTCCGACCGTCACGGGCTCGTGAACAACGCTCGACTTGGCGCTCGCTGTTGTACCGGGTAGACGGTCGTGGTCGGTAGGCTAGCAGCACCTGGCCTTGTGTCCTCGGTGGCCGCGCCAGCAGAATTCCGAGTCCGTTAGAGCGCTTGCTCTACCCTACAGGTCGAGCACCAACTTCAGACCGGCGTCGATTCGTGCCATAAGGCTCGGCGCTATGCGACCCACCCGCTCGGTCAGGTAGTCCTCATCGAGCGTCACAATCTGTGTGACGTTCGCCACGGAGTCGCGCGGAAGGCCGGTTGCCTTTGAGGAGAGGAGCACGTTCCCCGGCGCATCCAGGAGCCGCATGTTCGAGGTGAGAACCACGGCAACCACCGTCCTCAGCTTGCTCCGGTTGAACGCGTCTGCCTGCACAACGAGCAGGGGACGCCGAAAGCCCGGCTCTGATCCCCGAGGCTCCTCCAGATCAGCCCACCACACCTCTCGGCGCTGAACTACCACTCAGACGAACCGACGCTCCGAGCCTGTGCCCGCCGCAGCTCGTGCTCAAGGCCAGCGTCCTCCTCGGCGTACACCTCATTCAAGCGCGCGGTGAGGTCCTGATTCCGGTGTTTCGCTACGTACTCCGCAACGGCCGTGGCATAGAGATGACTGCGGGACATGCCCAATCGGTCGGCGAGTTCATCTGCCGATTCAAAAAGGTCGTCGGGGAGCGATATCGCGGTTTTCATACTTATAGTATACCATAGTATACCTTCTCCGGGCAAGCGCTCCAACAGGGAATTGCTGCTGCGCGGGAGGCCAGGGAGGGTTGGTCTTCGGCCTTCTCTGGTTGGTCAACAGCGCTCGACTTGGCGCTCGCTCTTGTACCGGGTAGACGGTCCTGCTCGGTAGGCTAGAAGCACATGGGCTTGTGAACTCGGTGGCCGCGCCAGCAGAATTCCGAGTCCGTTAGGCTGCACCTCAGAAGGGCCGTGCCGATCAAGTGGAGAATCTTCTAGGGCCAGTCTTTGCGGTTCTCATCCTGAACACACTGGTCGGGGTGGTGCTGCAGAGGCGACTACGCCGCCTTCTGGAAGCCGAGACCGATCCGACCGTCGTATCCCCTCCGCGAATGAGCCTCGACACCTCCCCGAGAGACTCGCTCAACTTCATGCAGGCACTCATCTCTCGACGCTATT
>JASFUR010000224.1:0-5910 GCA_050050215.1 Gemmatimonadota bacterium | reverse complement strand
AAGCGCCACTCGCTGCTCGAGGAGAAGCCCGAGGCGGCGCGGCTCTTCCATCTGCGGAGCCCCCTGCTCTCCGATCGGGCCTGGGCGCGGCTGATGCGTTCGGCCGACGATGACCTCAGCTTCGCCACGCTCGACACGCTCTTCCCGGCGACCGGCGGCCCCGAGGCGCTGCGAGAGGCCCTCGACGATCTGTGCAGGGCGGCGACGGCGGCGATCGACGAGGGGAGCACCGCCATCATCTTGACGGACCGCAACGCCGACGAGCACAAGGCGCCGATCCCGATGCTGCTGGCGGTGTCCACGGTACACCACCACCTGATCCGGACGGGCCGGCGCATGCGGGCCAGCATTCTGGCCGAGGCCGGCGACGCCCGAGACGTGCACCAGCTCGCCGCGCTGATCGGCTTCGGCGCGTCGGCCGTCCACCCGTACCTGGCGCTCGCCACGGTCCGTAACCTGGCGACGTCGGGTGATCTCGGGGACGATTTCCAGGACCCCGATCGCGCGATCAAGATGTACCTCAAGGCCGCCGAAGCAGGCCTGCTGAAGATCATGTCCAAGATGGGCATATCGGCGGTGTCGTCGTACCACGGCGCCCAGATCTTCGAGGCGCTCGGACTCGGCGACGAGATCATCGAGAGGTGCTTCCCGGGCACGACGTCGCGCATCGGCGGCATCGGCCTCGAGGAGCTCGCCCAGGACGTGCTCGAGCGGCATCAGCGCGCTTTCTCGGACGGGGATCTCGAGGCTGGCGGGTGGTACAAGTTCCGTCGCGGCGGCGACTACCACGCCAAGGAGCCGCCCGTGTGGCGCGCGCTTCACGAGGTGGTCCAGGGAGGCGGAAAGGAGGCGTGGGAGAAGTACACCGACCTCGTCTACAATCGGACACCCACGGCTCTTCGGGACCTGCTCGACTACGCGTCCGACCGTGAGCCCATCGACGTGGAGGAGGTCGAGCCGGTCGGCAAGATCATGGCCCGGTTCCAGACCGGTGCCATGTCGCTGGGCGCGCTGAGCCGTGAGACGCACGAGGACATCGCACGCGCGATGAACCGCATCGGCGGCTTCGCCAACACGGGCGAGGGCGGCGAGGATCCGCGCCGGTACCTCGTCGACGGAGACCTCCGGGACGCCAACTCGGCCATCAAGCAGGTTGCGTCGGGCCGCTTCGGCGTGACGCCGGCGTACCTGGCCGGTGCGCAGGAGCTGGAGATCAAGATCGCCCAGGGCGCCAAGCCCGGTGAGGGCGGACAGCTCCCCGGGCACAAGGTGAGCGCGTACATCGCGAGCCTGCGGCACGTGGAGCCCGGGACGCCCCTGATCTCTCCGCCCCCGCATCACGATATCTACTCGATCGAGGACATCGCTCAGCTCATCTACGACCTGAAGATGGCGAACCCGCGGGCGCGAGTGTGCGTCAAGCTGGTCGCCGCCGAGGGCGTGGGCACCATCGCCGCGGGTGTGGCGAAAGCGTATGCGGACACGATCCAGATCAGCGGCTACGACGGCGGCACGGGCGCGTCCCCGCTCTCGTCCATCAAGTACGCGGGGACTCCGTGGGAGCTCGGCGTCGCCGAGACGCAGCAGACCCTGGTGCTCAACGGGCTGCGTGGCCGAGTACGCGTCATCACCGACGGTGGCCTGCACGCGGGCCGCGACATCGTGACGGGAGCCATGCTCGGCGCCGATCGCTTCGGATTCGGCACCACCGCCCTCATCGCCATGGGGTGCAAGATGGCGCGCCAGTGCCATCTCAACACCTGTCCGGTCGGCATCGCGACCCAGGCGGAGGAGTTGCGTCAGAAGTACTTCGGGACGCCCGAGATGCTGATCACGTTTCTGACACACGTCGCCGAGGAAGCCAGGGAGATCCTGGCCAGCCTCGGGTACCGGAGCCTCGAGGACATCATCGGCCGGGCCGACCTTCTCGAGCAGATCGAGGTCGAGGGCAATCACCGGTGGCGCTCGGTGGACCTCTCGAGGCTCATCGCGCCGGCGTCGGGCAGCCCGCTGCACTGCACGCAGCCCAGGAACAACCGGCCCGGCACGCCGCTCGACGACGAGATCATCGAGGACTACGGCGACGGGCTGGAAGCGGGCGCGCCGTTCTCCGGAACCTACGACGTGCGTAACACCGACCGGACCGTGGCCGGTCGACTCGCCGTCCAGATCGCCCGGATCCACGGCGACGCCGGGCTGCCGGAGGGCACCGTCGACCTGACCTTCGCGGGCTCCGCAGGCCAGTCGTTCGGAGCGTGGCTCGTGCCGGGCGTGAATGTGCTGCTCGACGGTGAGGCGAACGACTACGTCGCCAAGGGCATGCACGGAGGACAGATCGTCATCCGCCCGCCGGAGGACGCGGGTTTCTTCGGCAGCAACGCGGTCCTCGTCGGCAACACCGTCATGTACGGCGCGACCGGTGGGCATCTGTTCGTCTGCGGCCGAGCCGGCGAGCGCTTCGGCGTGCGCAACTCGGGCGCCGTGGCCGTGGTGGAAGGGTGCGGAGAGCACGGGTGCGAATACATGACCGCCGGCCTCGTCGTCGTCCTCGGCGAGACCGGCCGTAACTTCGGTGCCGGGATGTCGGGCGGCGTGGCCTACATCTACGATGTCGACGGGTCGTTCACAAACAGACTGAACGGCGAGCTCGTCCGCGCGGACCGGGTGACCGATCCGGGCGAGATCGACATGCTGAAGTCGCTCGTCGAGCGGCACGGGGAGCTCACCGAGTCGACCCGGGCCGCGGACATCTTGAGCGACTGGGCCGAAGCGCTGCCGCGCTTCTGGAAGGTCGCGCCCAAGATGTCGCCGCAGGAGATGGAAGAAGCCGAGTCCGGGTCCTCGGATCGGGAAGAGCCGACCGCCGAGCCGGTGCCGCAGAGCATGAGGGTCCAGCAGAGGGCGCTCGCGTCGAGCGACCAGGCCCAGGACGGCCAGTACGAGGCACCGCCACCCTCGACCTGATCCCGGACTCCGATCCGTGCGAGCCGGACCGACCGAGTGGGTGACAGAGCGCGTCCGCGGCCAACAATGGTGGCTGCGGGCGCCTTTGCTCTTGGTCCTCCTATGGATGCTGCGCGGATACCTGGCCGACCCGATGTACCGCTCGCTCTTCGACGGGATCAACCTGGCATTCCACGAGATGGGGCATGCGGCTTTCTTCTGGCTGGGCGACCGCCTGCTCACCGTGGCCGGCGGCACCATCTTCCAGCTCGGCATCCCGATCGCGGCCGGCGTCTACCTGCTCAGAAGGCAGAATGACCCGTTCGGCGCGGCCGTCTGCCTCTTCTGGCTGGGGACCGCTCTGTTCGGTGCGGGCATCTACGCCGCCGATGCGCGGGCCCAGGCACTGCCTCTCGTATCGCCCTTCGGCCCCATCGACGTGGACAGCCACGACTGGACGGTCATGCTGCTCCGCTTCGGTATGCTTACGAAGGACCAGGTGATCGGCACGGCCCTGCAACGCGCCGGCCTGTTCTCCATGACGGCGTCGCTCCTCACCGGAGCGTGGGTGCTGCGGGTCATGGCAGTCGCCGGCTCGAGCCGGGCAGACTCCTAGGCCCGCCTACCCCACGCCCACACGGTCGGACACGAGCGGACGCCGCACGACCTGCTCATCTTCGGCACCGACCCGGACGGCGGCCAGCAACCGCTCGGCGCCGAGCGACGCTCCGTTCTCGTCACGCGCATGGACGATGCCCAGGAGGTCGCCGCGCCCGACCTCCTCTCCCGGCGAGACGCGGACGTCGAAGCCGACACCCGGATCGACGGGCTGATGCATGATCACCCGGCCGCCCCCCAGCTGAACCACCGCTTCGCCGAGCTCCCGGGGGAGGACTTCGAGCACGGTCCCCGGCTCCGTGGCGCGCACCTCGCGTCGCTCCGCGGCCGTGAGCAGCCTGTCTGGGTCGTCGAGGACGCCCGGGTCCCCCCCCTGGGCTTCGACGAGGCGAGCGAAGCGCTCGAGCGCCGCACCGCCCTGGAGGCTCTCCTCCGCCTGCGCTCGAGCCCGGTCGGCGGGTCGCCCGGGGTCTCCGAGGCGCGCCATCTCGGCTGCCTCGGTCAGCACCAGCTCTCTCAGGTCTTCCGGGCCCTCGCCCCGGAGGCATGCGATGGCCTCCACGGTCTCGAGGCCCACGCCCACCATTCGCCCGAGAGGCCGATCCATCGCGGTCATCAGCGCCAACGTGCGGACCCCGCGCGCGGAACCGATCGCGACCATCTTCCTGGCGAGCTCGGTGGCCCTTCCCTCGTCGGGAACGAAGGCCCCCGAGCCGACCTTCACGTCGAGAAGGAGCCCGTCGAGTCCCTCCGCCAGCTTCTTGCTCATGATGCTGGCCGCCATGAGCGGAATGGACGACACCGTGCCGGTGACGTCGCGCAGCGCGTAGAGGCGCCGGTCGAGGGGCGCGATCTCCGCGGTCTGCCCGATCATGGCACACCCCACCTCGCGAAGAACCCTCTCGAAGCGCGAGAGTGACAGGTCGGTCTGGAAGCCCGGGATCGCCTCCAGCTTGTCCAGCGTGCCGCCGGTGTGGCCCAGGCCCCTGCCCGAGATCATCGGCACGAAGAGCCCCATCGCGGCCGCGAGGGGCGCGAGCACGAGCGAGACCTTGTCGCCTACACCGCCCGTGGAGTGCTTGTCGACGCGCGGCCCCGGCAGGTCAGCCAGATCGAGCGTGCTGCCCGAGTCGAGCATGCACCGGACGAAGACCTCCGTCTCGTCGTCGTCCAGCCCCTGGAGGTAGGCGGCCATGAGGAAGGCCGCCATCTGATAGTCGGGGACCTCACCACGCAGGTAGGCCTCCAGGAAGCCCTGGAGAAGGTCGGCGCCGAGCGTCTCTCCGTCGCGCTTCGCCTCGATGACCCGCGCAGGGATCACCGGAGTGACCCTAGAACCGATCGCGGGCGCTCTTCACCACCTCGTCCACCTTGCCCTTTACCTCGTCGGCCAGCTCGTCGAGCCGGTCGGAGGCCGTGTCCCGGACGCCCTCGGCGGCCCGCTTGAGGCGGCGCCGCGTCTTACGGCCCGGGCGCGGAGCGGTGAGCAGCGCCACGCCGGCACCGATGACCGTACCCAAAAGCAATCCGGATATGAAATTCGCGACTTGTCGCTCGTGGTCCTGATCCATGGATTTCCCCCGATCTTACGCACACCTTGTAGGTATATTAGCAGGTCCTACCCCCCGTGTTCAGTGTTCGGCGACACAGCGAGACAGGAGGATCGATGGAGAGCACCGTTGGCGCCCCGCGCGAGATCGCGGTGCCCGTGTCGGTCTTCGGCTCGCTCAGGGACGAGTTGTCGAAGGAAGCGGGCACGCTCCCGACCGTCCACGCGCTTCACAGCGTCGGCTACCAGGCGGGAACCGCGGCCGCCGCGACGCTGATCGATGCCTCGCGCAATGGCGATACCATGGGTCAGGACGCCTTCTGGCAGAGGATCTCGGACTTCTTCCGAGACCGGGGTTGGGGTGAGATCCGCCACGAGCCCGTGCACGGCGCCATCGGATTCCTCACGAGCTCCGATTGGGCCGAGGCGAATCCGGAAGAGGTCGACCCGGACGCGAGCTGCTTCTTCAGCACGGGCTTCCTGTCCGGGCTGCTCTCGGCTCTCGCCGGAGGGCCCGTCGCCGTGCTCGAGATCGGCTGCCGCACCCGCGGAGAGAAGCACTGTCGCTTCGCATTCGGCTCCGAGGCTGCGATCCACCGGCTGTATGGGCAGCTTCTCGACGGCGTCGGCCTCGCCGAGGCCCTCGACGCACTCTGAGCGCGCGTCCTTCCGGCCGCGGCCGCCGACCTTGCGCGCATTGGGTATCGACTTCGGCATGAAGCGGATCGGCCTCGCCGTGAGCGACCCGACGGGCACGGTGGCGACGCCCCTCGAGACGCTCCAGCGCCGCGCGGGAAGAC
>JASFUR010000223.1:0-5985 GCA_050050215.1 Gemmatimonadota bacterium | reverse complement strand
CGGGACGCGCTGAGATCCATCTCCAGGCGGGGAGCCTGGGCCGCCAGCGCGCTCGGGAGCGTCAGTGCCGCGGTGAAGCCGAGCAGAGCGACGAGCCCACGACCGGGTCTCCCCGGCCGCGGGGAAGACTTCAGACTTCGCCTTCTCCCGGTACGACGAGAATGCTGTTCGTCTGGCCGTATCCGTCGTCGACCTGCATCACCGCGCTCGGATCGGCCACGTACTCCGAGCCGTCCAGCACGAAGGTGTACTGGTGGACCCCCGGCGGTAGCGCGATGTCCCCTGTCCAGATCCCGCTCCCACGAAGGTCCTCGAGCGCGATGCCCTCGCGGCTCCAGGAATTGAAGTCACCGGTGACGTGCACGGACGAAGCTCCAGGCGCGACGAGCACGAAGCGCGTCACGACTCGCTCGGCCGAAGCCGTCGCGTCGGTCGTCGGCAGGACGACCGGTACGTCAGACGGCCTCAAGAGAATGAGCGTCGCGAGAGCCGCCACGGCAAGCCCGGCGACCGCAGGGCTGATGGGAACGAGCCGGGGCCTGAGGAGCCATTCGACAGCGCGCACCGCCAGTGACGGGCGCTCCTTGGAGATCTCTCGCATCACGCCGGCGTACAGCTCCGGCGGCGCCTTCACGTCTTCGCGCAACAGGCCCAGGAGCTCGCGGACGCGCTTTTCCTCGCCGGGCGTCCTCATGTCCTCACTCATCGTTCATGAACCTCCGAGAAGAGCGGCGCCAGCTCCGCCCTCAAGGCGTCGCGGCCACGCTTCAACCTCATCTTCACTGCCGAGGCCGATGCCCCGGTCAGCTCCTCGATCTCCGATACGGAGTATCCCTGCAGGTACATCAGGACCAGGGCCTCGCGCTGATCCTCGGGCACCGTTTCGAGGGCGGCCCTGACCTTCTCGCGGGTCCAGCTCTCCTCGGCGGCCTCGTGCGGTGAGGGCGCTTCCGACTCCAGCGTGGATTCCACCCCTTCCAGCGGCTGCATCCTCCGTCGGGATCGCTTCGAGCCCGCGGTGCGACACAGGTTGCTCAAGATCCTGAAGAGCCACCCCGCGAAGCGCTCCGGGTCCCCGCAGCGCTTCAGATGCCTGTATGCTCGGACGAACGCGTCCTGCACGAGATCGTTCGCCTGCGCGTCCCCGAACCCCATGTATTTGGCGTACGCGAGCATACGATCCTGATGGCGGTTCACCAGGGCTCCGAACGCCCGGCTCTCCCCACCGAGGGCTCGGGCCACCAGTTCGCCGTCGGATGCCTCTGTCATACACCATGATAGGATATGATCACGCAGTACGGGTCATCTTTCCGACAGTAAAGACTCGGTAGGGCCCGTTTCGGTCACACTGCGGCGCGGGTGCCCGTCGGCTTCGCTACGCTGTCGGCCCCGCGAATCGAAGCCCAGTCGCCGTGTCCGAAGCCACACCTCGCCCAGAGCACGTGCAGACCGCCCAGCAGGCGCCGCTGAGCAGATCGGCCCGGCGCCCGGGCTCGTTCGGTCCTCCTCTTGCAGCCGTCGGAAGCCGACCGGCATGTTCAGCGTATGATGCGAGTGACTCTTCTGGCGGCTGCGGCGCTGGCCCTGGCTTCCTCCTCTCTCGGGGCGCAGAGCACGGCGCACGTGTACGAGCAGTCCTGCGAGCTGGGAGACCTGGTCGACTGCTCGGTCCTCGGGCTGATCTACCAGACGGGGGCCGGAGGGACACGGGACCTCGACCGGGCGGCCGAGCTGTACGAGCGAGCCTGCGCGCGGGAGGTCCTGGCGGCATGCAAGCGCATCGACCTTCTCGAGGAGGGGCGCGCGCGTGCCGTACCCGACAACGACCGTATCCGAGTCGGGTACGTGGCGGACTCCTACGACGGCACGCCTCTCGGCGGAGCGGTCGTCCGCGTCCGCGGGATACCGGGCGTCGGCGAGCGCCGCTACCTGTCGGATCAAGAGGGGCGCGTCGTACTGGATCCGCTCCCGTACGGAGCACACACCGTCGACGTGCAGCGGGGTGGATACGCGGGTACCGCCGGCGAGATTCCCGTCCCGTGGGATGGGGACTTCCTGTTCCTCCTCGACAAAGTGATCACAGAGGAACGGGGCGCCACCACCGGGGAGGTGGTCGGCCGGATCGTCGACGAGGGCAACGGTGCCGGAATTCCCGACGTGGACATCGTCCTGGAGGGCCCGACCACCTCCCGCACCATCAGCAACCGCGACGGGCGATTCCTCCTCTCGGACCTGCCGCCGGGAGACGTCGAGATCCGCCTCGAGCGCATCGGATATCAGACACGCACGACGACCCTGACGGTCGAGCGCGGACGTACCGTCGAAGTCTACGCCGCGATGTCGGCTCAACCGATCGAGCTCGAGCCGGTCCAGGTCTCGGTGGCGTCCGCGTACCTGGCGAGGAGCGGCTTCTACCGCCGCGCCCAGGTCGTGCCCGGCACCCGTTTCACGTACCGGGACATCGACCACCTGAGCCCGATGTCGATGGCCGACCTGCTTCGCAGGGTTCCGGGCGTGACCGTCGTGACCCCGACGATCGGGCCCGGGACCGAAGCGCTCAGCAACCGACGGAGCGGTGGTGGGGCCCTGGGACGATGCCGACTCAAACCGTACTACAACGGCACGCCGATGGAGGGCTTCGACCTGGACATCCTGCCCCCCGAAGAGCTCGAGGCTCTCGAGGTCTACCAGGGCTCCAACGTGCCCATCGAGTACCTCGACCCGCTGCAGGTCGACGGCCCGTCGTGCGGCGTCATCCTGATCTGGACGAGGGACCCACGACGGACACGCTCACGTTGATCGAAACCCGGCCCCCCAGAGGCACCTCGCGAACATCGAGCGGCTTGTCCTGTAACAATCGGTTACACGCGCGTCTACTGGCACGAGTCGGCGGCGCGGCACAGATTGCGCCGATTCCGGTAGAACATCCGACCAGGAACGGGACTCGATGACTAGTTTGGTACGAACCTTCGCAGGCCGGAGTGGCGCAGCCGTGGGCATGCTGCTGCTGATGGCACTCCCTTCGGCAGTCGCCGCACAGGACGCCGACATCCCGCGTACCCCCACGGGCCACCCGGATTTCAACGGAATCTGGCAGGCCCTGGGCAACGCCCACTACAACATCGAGCCCCACGCCGCGAAGGCCGGGCTGGCCATGCAGGAAGGGCCCGTGGTTCCCGTGCCGGCAACCGAGATCGTCAACATGGGAACCCTCGCCTCGGTTCGGCCCCACTACGGCGTGGTCGACGGGGGCGTCATCCCCTATCTGCCCGACGCACTCGAGCGGCGCAACGACAACCGCGAGCACTGGCTGGAGCGCGATCCGGAGATCAAGTGCTACCTGCCCGGTGTGCCGCGGGCCAACTACATGCCATATCCGTTCCAGATCTTCCAGAGCGAAGGCCACTTCTTCATCGCGTACGAGTATGCGGGCGCGGTGAGGAACATCTACCTGGAGGACCCGGGGCCACCCCAGGTCGACAGCTGGATGGGCCAGTCGGTCGGTCACTGGGAGGGTGACACCTTCGTCGTCGTCGCAAACGGCTTCAACGACCAGACCTGGTTCGACCGCGCCGGCAACCACCACAGCTACCAGATGACGGTCACCGAGCGCTGGACGCTCATGGACAAGGACCACATCTGGTACGAGGCGACGATGGAGGATCCCCTCACGTTCTCCCGCCCCTGGAGCATCAGCATGCCGCTCTACCGGGACGTGGATCCGGACGCCCGCCTCGGGCAGTTCAAGTGCGTGGAGTTCGTCGAAGAGCTGATGTACGGCCACCTGCGCAAGAACCCCATTCGGCCGGTCAACTGACGGCCAAGGAACGCCATGAGCATTCGCATCTTACGGACCGGCCTGATCGCGGTCACGGCAGCGCTCTTCGCGCCCGTGCTCGCCGAGGCCCAGCAGGCACCGGCTCCGCCGGGCTGGCAGGTGCCCCGGACGCCCTACGGGCATCCGGACCTCCAGGGGAACTGGTCCAACGCAACCATCACGCCGATCCAGCGGCCCGAGGGACAGGAGCCGACGCTCACCCAGGCGGAGGTCGACGAGATCCAGGGACAGCGCGAGGAGCGCATCGAGGAAGAGGCAGCCCCCACCGATCCCGATCGTGAGGCGCCCCCGGTAGGCGGCGACGGCTCGACGGGTGCAGCTGGAGGCGTCGGGGGCTACAACTACTTCTGGATCGACGCGGGAGATCGCGTGGCGGTCGTCAACGGGCAGTATCGCAGCTCGCTGACCACATTTCCGCCCGATGGGCGCGTTCCCCAGATGACACCCGAGGCTCAGCAGCGGCGCCGCGCGGCCTTTGCCAATCGCGGCGGTGGGGGAGCGTACGACAACCCCGAGAGCCGGCCCGCTTCCGAGCGATGCATCGTGTCGTTCGGCTCCAACGCCGGCCCGCCGATGCTGCCGAACTACTTCTACAACAACAACTATACCATCGTGCAGACGCCTGACGCCGTCATGATCATGACGGAGATGGTGCACGATGCCCGAATCATCCGGTTGGGTGAGCGTACCAACCCCCTCCCGGACCACATCACCCCATATTTCGGTGATTCATGGGGCGAGTGGGTGGGCGACACGCTCGTGGTGGAGACGACCAACATCCGCCCGTCGCAGTCGTTCCAAGGCGCGCCGGTGACGCCCGAGGCCAAGGTGATCGAGCGCTTCACGCGTGCCGGCCCCAACACGCTCAACTACGAGTTCGCCGTCATCGATCCGTCCACCTTCGTATCGGAGTGGCGCGGACAGGTGCCCTTCAACAGACAGCCCGGTCAGGTGTATGAATACGCCTGCCACGAGGGCAACTACGCGATGGTGAACGTCCTGAGTGGTGCCCGCGCCCAGGAGAGGCGCGAGGCAGAAGAAAACAATCAGTCGTCGAGGTGACGTCCATGAAGAAGAAGACTAGCGCGCTGCTCCTCAGCGCTTTGGCCCTCGTGCTCCTCGCCAGTGGACCCGTCGTGGCCCACCATGCGTTCGGCGCCGAGTTCGACCGTGAGGCCCCGATGCTCATCCAGGGCACGGTGACCCGACTCGAGTGGGTGAACCCGCACACGTGGATCCACATCGACGCCAACATGCTGTACAAGGCCATCGACGGGGACACGATTCATCCGGAGGCCGGAACCGAAGTATGGGCCGTCGAGGGCGGCACGCCGAACACGCTGCTGCGCCGGGGTCTGCGTCGTGACTGTCTGACGCCGGGCACCGAGGTCATCGTCGACGGCTACCAGACGAAGGACCACTCCATCAAGCGTGCCAACGGCCGTGATATCACGTTCACGGACGGCTCGAAGATCTTCCTGGGTTCGTCCGGCACGGGTGCTCCGTACGAGGCCGAGCTGGTGCAGGCGCGGCGCGAAGAGGGCCGCTGCTGATCTCGATCGGCTGAAGTTCTCTCGCCGCCTCACGCGGCGATAGGCGTCGTCGCGGCGCTTCGCCCCGCGACGTGGGGGCCGTTGGGCCGGGTTCTCCTCAGGAGAATCCGATCCAGCGGCCCCCTGCTGCTACGATGAACCAGAGCAGCAGATCAGCGCCCGCAATCCACTGACTGTACGCGGACGTGTACAGCGCGTTCTTGGCGAAGCGCTCCTTCACGAAGAACGTGAACACGATCGCGACCGGCAGCGTCATCATCTTCACCCAGAAGGACGTGTTGTAGTAGCACTTGACCGCCTCGGACATGAAGAGCATCGTGCCCGTGACGAGCAGCAGGATCACGGCGAAGGCCAGCCAGGGGCGCGCCTGGCGATCGATATCCCGGATCGTCGAGTCCCGCAGGCCGACCCCCATGAGGCGGAGATCCACGACGAGGAGCGCGCCTCCGAGGATGGCGAGCCCCACCAGGTGGAACGCCTCCAGCACCGGGAACATCCAGAGCGACTCCTGAACCATCTGGCCGGGAGGGCTGGCCTCGAACCACTCGAAGAGCGGCAGCAGCAGCTGGGTGTCTCCCATTATTCACCCTCCAC
>JASFUR010000222.1:0-6006 GCA_050050215.1 Gemmatimonadota bacterium | reverse complement strand
GCATGGCTCCGAGTCCCAGGTAGAGCACCGGGCCGATCAGGACGAACGCGCCGGCGGTGGCGGCACGGCGGGGCCGGCCGGGATCGAAGGTCGAGGCGGGGGGCGCGTCCGCCGTCGTGGCGGCTTCATGGCGTGCGTCCTTCCGCTCGATCCAACGCACCAGGAAGTAGGTGGGGATCATGAGGAGCGTGAAGATCGCCCACCCCTGCCAGCGGTGATCGTAGATGAGGGGCGACTGCATCTGCGAGTACTCGCCCAGAAGCACGAGCACGCCGACACGGATCCAGTTCCCGACGATGGCGGCTCCTCCGGCGACGGCGACGATCTTGAGCTGCGTCTGCCAGCGATCCGTGAAGAGATGCGCGTAGAACGCACCGAGGGTGAGCCCGGCCAACAAGAAGTTGACGCCGGCGCAGCCGGCCTCCACGAGGAACGTCCCGGACGAGATCGTGATCGTGTCGTCCCGGATGATCGCGGAGGCCCCACCCAGGCGAGCCATGGCCCCACTCATGACGGTCGTCGCGCGGCGCAGAACCGGATTGAGAATATCCCAGAACGGGATCGCCAGCATGAACGTCAGGGCACCCGCGAGAATCGGCACGCGGGCTCGCCAACCGAAGGTCGCGAACGCCCACGCGGCCAGCGTCAGGACGAGCAGGAACTGATGCACGACGGCCACGTTCATGATTACTGCGGCCAGCCACGCCACGGAGAGGCCTGCCGCGACGACCGACATTCCCGGCACGCCTTCTCCCGGCCACTGCCTTAGCCGGTTCCGGTAGCGCCAGAAGAGCCACACGGTCATACCGCCGATGAAGAAGCCGTGCTCCTGGAAGGAGCGGTTCCACGTACCGTAGAACGTCGCGAGCGTCGGCCAGAACGCGAGGAGCATCACGAGCAGGAGCGCGCCCAGAATACGACGCTCCTGGGCGTCGTCACGGGGAGTGAGGAGCTGCGTCAGCGCGCTGATGACCATTTCTCCGGCTGGGCGGTCGCATCGGGCAGCGGGGCGGGCGACCGGTCCTTTCCAAAGTACCGAGTCGCCCGCCCGCCCCCAATGCCGGCGTCACCGGAAGCGGCCCCGCCGCGGCCTCCGGTGACACGTCGATGCTACATCGTGAACAGGTACGTCACCTTCAGCAGGAGCTGCCGGTCGCGGAACCGCTCCGTGAAGGGTGAGACCGGGATCGGATCGTCACGCCTCACCTCGTCGTAGACGATGAAGATGTCGCTGCCCGGCCGGTACTCGTACTGCAGTCGACCGCTGACGCTCACCTGGTCTGTGAGCGAGTTGTACTGCGTCAACGTCCTCACGGACAGGCGGGGCGAGAAGCCGTAGTCGAGCTGGAACGACGCGATGTCGGCGGTGAAGTCGCCGCCGGGCAGATCGACAGTGTTGCGAGAGAAGTTCCCGGATGCCGCGAGCTGGTTCGTCACGCGGACGTCGACCCCGCCGCCCCAGTCGGTGCGGTCTCCGTCCCAGTATGTCTGCGGGGCGTAGCGCACATTGAACGACAGCCGCCTGGCGGGATTGCTCCTGAACATCACGATCAGATCCCAGAAGTTGTACTCGCCCGGATCCACGGTGATGTCGCTCGTCACCCGGTACGGGTTGTCGAGGAGCTCGTAGTACCGGTTGTACATCACGTTGAAGTACGCGCCGTTGTCGAATCGCGTCCCGACCATGTGGTGGAACTGGCGGCTGACCAGGCGGCCGCTGTGGTCGTGGAAGAGCGTCACGTTCCACATGGGTTCCATCATGCGGATGCCCCAGCGCCCGGGCCGCGGATTGTACTCGAAATGCGCCTTCGTACGCCTGATGCCGACCCGGGGCACGAAGCCCACCTCGGGATTGAAGTTGTTGTCCAGGTCTGTGTACTCCCCGTAGACGCGCCAATGCTGGGAGAGCCAACCGCTGCGGATGTGTCCCGCCCAGTCGCGACCGTCGAGGTCGGGCGTCTCGGTCTTGGCCACGAAGCCTTCGACGGTGAACTCGGGAATGACCGAGAAGAGCGCGTCGACGGCGAAGGTCCGGTTGTAACTGCCACCGCTGGACGCCTGCTTGTTGATCACGAGGCCGCCGACCTGGGAGGCCCCCAGCACGTCTCGGCTGTAGCGGGCGACGAGGAAGTTCTGGCCCGGCTCGATGGTGCTTCCGTCGCCCGCCTCCAGCGTCTCCGTCTGGATGTCCATGATGGCGATGTTGTTCGACCCGAGCTTCCCGGTGAGCCGGGCCCCGCCGAAGATCGGCACCGTCGCTCTCGACGAGGTGATGCCGATCCGGCGGCTGAAGAACAGGTCCGCGATCCGCCCGGTGGAGTTCGACGTTCCCACCGAGAACTGCGCGGCGTTCTCCAGGAAGAACTCACGCTTCTCCGGATAGAAGAGCGCGAAGCGCGTGAGGTTCACCTGCTCGTTGTCGACCTCCGCCTGTGCGAAGTCCGTGTTGTACGTGAGGTCGAGGTTCAGGCCGGGAATGACGCCGTACTTCACGTCGACGCCCACGTCCTCCGTGTGTGAGTTGTCGCTCACGCCGCCGTTGCGCTGCCACCGTCCGCCACCCGTCGCATAGGGCTTCACGCGCAGGTCCAGCCCACGGTCCAGCGAGTGCAGCCCCTCGAGGCTGCCCGCGAGACTCACTCGGGTCACGTCGAATGCACGGGGGACCGGCGCCCAGAAGACCTCTTCGTTCTTGGTACGGATCACCCGCTTGAAGTTGATGCCCCACGACTGGGGCTCGTTGGCGGGAAAGCGCATGTTGACCATAGGGATCGCCATTTCGGCGACCCACCCGTCCGACGTGCGCCGCGCGGAGGCAGCCCACACACCGTCCCAGTCTCGGTTGACGGCTCGCGCGCTCGCGCGTCGGTCACGACCTCCGTCGTCGAAGACCTGTTGGTCCAGCTGCGCCCCGAGAGGGCTCACGACGAACATGTAAGCGGACCGGTAGTCCCGGAACGTGTCGAGGATGACCTGGAAGTTGTCCTCGTCCAGGATCCGATTGGCATCGCGACGGAGCTCCGTCGCGATCGGCCCGCCGGGGGTGTCGTCGTAGGCGTGCACGCCGATGTAGAGCGAGGATCCGTCGTAGAGCACGCGGACCTCGGTCCTCTCGGTGGCGGGTGCGCCCTCGTCGGGCTCCTGCTGGATGAAGGCGTCGACGACGGAGGCGGATTGCCAGACGGGGTCGTCGAGGTTCCCATCGATGCGCGGCCCCTCCGGGACGAGGACCGCATTGATCCGGGGCGGATCCGATGTTGTTCCGCCAGCACCTTCGGCGGGGCTCTCCTGCGCGTTCACGAGCGCGGGCACAGCTGTGACGAGCGCGAGCGCCAGAAAGGCGGCCACGCGCGAGATCGTACATCGAAGGATCATCGATTCGTCCGGTCGAGGAGCGTCGCGCGGTCCCGCACCAGCGCCAGTCGGCGCGGGGTGGGGAAGGCGAGCAGTCTGAGTTCTGGCGCGGGGGGTTCGTCAAGATACAGTGACGTCGTCTCGTAGCGACACCGATCCGTGACGAGCCCGTGTGCCCGGTCCTGAGACACGGGATGCTCGCGTTCCGCTGAGACGGCGAAGGGCGCCCGCGGAGCTCGCGAGCGCCCTGGGCGCCTACCGACCCTCGCTCACTGTCCGCCGTCCAGGGCGAACGTCCAGACGCGTGGAGGGCTGGTGCCGCCCATGATCGTCACGTACTGGCGCCCGTCCAGCTCGTACGTGACCGGAGTGGCCGTGCCGTTGCCGACGTCGGCCGACCAGAGCTCTTCGCCGGTCCGGGCGTCGTGCGCGACGAGCTGCGTGCCGGAGCCACGGAAGACGAGGTTGCCGCCCGTCGACATCGTGCCCCCGTTTCCACCCGTCGACGGAGCGCGCCAGACCTCCTGATTCGTCACCGGATCCCAGCCGAGGAGCATGGTCCGCGGACCGGGAATCTCGGGGCGCTCGGGACGGTCGGTCCCGAAGCCGCGAACCGTGCCGGTGTTCCACTGGCCCTTCTCGTACTCCACGGTCTGGCGCTCGTAGTACATGTTCGTGTTCTGGGCCGGGAGATAGACGAGGCCGGTGGCGGGATTCCACGACATCGGGCGCCAGTTGTGCGCGCCGGTTGCGCCGGGGGAGATATACACACCCCGGCCCGTCTCACCGTACCGGGCCTCGGGCACCTCGATGGGGCGTCCGGTCTCCTGGTCGACGCCTTCGGCCCAGGTCAGCGCGTCCGCGTAACCGGTGGCCGAGATGAACTCGCCGGTGATTCGGTCGAGCACGTAGAAGAACCCGTTCTTCGGCGCCTGTACCAGAACCGGCCGCTGCCGTCCCTCGATGGTCAGGTCGAGCAGCATGATCGGCTGCACCGCCGTGTAGTCCCAGTCGTCTCCGGGCGTCGTCTGATAGTGCCAGACGTATTCGCCCGTCGAGCCGCGCACGGCCACCACGGAGGAGAGGAACAGGTTGTCTCCTCCCTCCGGGCTCCGTTCGTTGCGGCTCCACGGCGATCCGTTCCCGGTCCCGATGTAGAGCAAGTCGAGGACCGGATCGTAGGCCATGCCGTCCCAGGCGGTGCCACCGCCACCGATCTTCCACCACTCGCCGGTCCACGTCTCGGCGGCCATCTCCATGGCCTCGTTCTCGAAGCCGTCCTCCGGATTGCCCGGCACGATGAAGAACCGCCAGGCCTGGCGACCGGTCTCGGCGTCGTAGGCGGTCACGTAGCCGCGCACCCCGTACTCGGCGCCGCCGTTCCCGATCACGACGTTGCCCGCCACCACTCGTGGCGCGCCGGTGATGCTGTAGTCGTCGCCGCGCGGGGTCGTCTGCACGCTCCACTCGACGGCACCGGTGTCCTTGTTCAGTGCCACCAGTCGGCCGTCGAGGAGGCCCACGAACACCTTGTCGCCGTAGATCGCCACCCCGCGGTTCACGGCCCCACAGCAGAAGCTCGGCTGGCCGGGCCCCTGGGCGATGCCGGGGTCCCACTGCCAGAGCTTCTCACCCGTCCGCGCATCGAGCGCGAAGACGAAGCTGTACGCGCCGGTCGCGTACAGGACCCCGTCGGACACGATCGGAGTGGCCTCCAGGCGGGCTCCGCTCTTCGGGATGTCCCACGACCACGCCACGTCGAGGCGGTCGACGTTCTGGGCTGTGATCCCGTCGAGGGGGCTGTAGTGCGTTTCGGCGTAGTCGCGGCCGTAGGTCAGCCATTCGGCATCGGGCGGCATGGTGAGCATCGCCTCGTCCACCTGGGCGACAGCGAGCCCGGGCGCGAGCGCCGCGAGCACACCCATCCACAACAGAACGGACTGGGCCTCTTTGATCGGCCGGAGCACCATCTTCTCCTCCTTGGGGTCGTCGTCGCGGCGTCGCCAGCGGGCCTGATTATCACTCACCATCCGCCTCCGCCGCCACCCCCGCCTCCGCCACCGGACGAGCCTCCTCCTCCGCCCCCGCTGCTTCCTCCGCTGGAGGGTGGGGTGGACACCGAAGAGAGCGTGCTCGCGAGGCCGGAGCCCAGGGATGAGGCGAAGGTCGATGGATCGAATCGTGCCCCGTCGTCCAGGTCGTACCATCGTGGGTAGTACGGCGCGCTCGTCGAGGTTCCCCCGGTGACCAGGGCCTTGCCGAAGCCGTCGGCCCACCGCTCCTCCAGTCCCAGCGCGATGGCGTAGGGGAGGAAGCGCTCGAAGCGCTCGATTCCCTCGGCGCGGGGCCTGGCCGAGCGCTCGTCCCCCTGCAGGTAGGCCTTGAACCCGTCCAACTGGTTGAGCACGCCTCGGCCGCGCAGGGTCGGCCGCTCCAGTAGGTGGTAGAAGAGCACGTTCGTCGCCGCGACCACGACCGCCGCGAGCACCAGGTGACTCGGAAGCATGGTGGTGAGGAGGCCTCCCACCACGATCTCGGCACCCAGGAAGGGGAGCGAGAAGATCGAGAGCATGACCGCGCCTCCCAGCATGATCGGCTGCCGCTTGGCTGCCCGCGCCATCTGGACGATGCGGGTCACCATCGTGACGACGC